>DASUEC010000060.1:0-4050 GCA_036275255.1 Limnobacter sp.
GCGTACTCGCCTGGAGAACGCCTTGCAAGATATTGCACCGCACATCGAATCGAAGAAGGTCAACAAAGAGACGATTGCAGAGTCTCATGAGGCAGTTAATAGCCTGTACGCTGAATCCATTCAACGAGCTATCAATAGCCACCGTGCCGAGCTCAACCCCTGTGCCGATCGAAAATCGCTGCATTTGCAGGCCAAGCAGTTGCTCACAACGCTTCAGCACAGTCGCGGACAAATTCTCGCCCTCGAACGGGCGATTCAAGTAAGCGAGAATCCTGCGCTTCAGGTGCGTCTCCAAAGACAACTGAAGAACGCGCTGGCGCTGTATTTCATGAATGCAGCGCGGCAGTATTTCATGATGGAAACCGCCCTTACAACACCACGGGGGTCCGATTCTTCGCCCCTCATCTGGGCAGAGTTGTCCAAGCTTGCTGGTGATCAAAACGAGGAGCTGGTCCTTTACCTCGACTCACTAAGACATGGCATCGACAGCATCAGCTTTGGCATGAATCTGGCCATGGAATCAATCACCAATGACCCAATGCATCGGTATGAGTATGGTGATCTGATGCCACTTTTTAGCCCGTGGGTCAAGCAGCTGCGTGAACACGCTTTGGGCCTTGCCAATGTCCTATTCAAAACCCTGTCGAGTACTTCGGGCGGGCAAGGCACGTCTAACACCGTAACTACGCGCGAATCGCTTGACGATATTTTCGAAAGCTCGCTTTACTTGGTGGATGTGAATGACAAACTGATTGCCCATGGCTTTGATGCCCATCTGGTGGTCAGTCTTTCTAATCGAACAGACCCGCACGCATCTCCGCTCGAGGATCTTCAGCAAAGGTTGAGTACACTCGGCATAAACACAACCAGTGACAGCACCCTAGAAGATTTGGCAGAAACCACTGAACAGCCAGTGGAAAACAGCTCAAACCAGAGCAGAAAAAAGATCCAGTACGTCGAAAAGCTTCTTGCGCTGACGCCATTTGCACATTTTGAAAAACTGAACAGCTCCAGTGGCACATTCCATCCAGACACGGTGCTGGCCAGCGCCACTCAGGCAATGGAACAAGCCTTGCGACTGAAGACGAACCTTCAGCGCCAACTGGGGCTTGGAGTGGCAGCCGACATGGGGATGGCCGAATCTGTTGAAAACAAAATCACGATGCTGGATGAAGCAATGTCTCGGCTGAATATCTCCGTGCTGCAAACCGATCTGTACAAACACTACCCATTCCCACAAACACGGCACTGGGCATTTCTGCTTGAAGGCAATCAGGTGACACAAATCGGCAAACCGCAGAGTCTGGCCAGTCAAACTGAACATCTCTACGAAATCGAGATTATTCCCACTCGCGACAGCCAGGGAAGACAACCCGAGCCCGTGTATCTGCATTTGCATTTGAAACGCGTACCCGCGCTTGCAAACACTCAAGCCCTGATTGGTGCACTGCTGAGGCAACCGAACCTCATTGAAGCAGCCCATCTGAAAAGCAGTTTCTACCGAAACAAAGGCAAAACCTGGGAGAGCAATCAGCAGGCCCGGGGGCAATATGAAAAGCTGGTCAAAAGATCACAGATAAACACCGAGTTTCTGACAGCGATGGAAGGCTTCTTAAACCGGGCAGACAAAAGGCCCCTCTCGCAATCACGAAAGGGGCGACGCTGATCAAATGCGTTCAAAAATGGCAGCGATCCCCTGACCACCACCAATGCACATGGTCACCAAGGCATAGCGCCCTTGCACGCGCTGCAGCTCGTACAAGGCCTTCACCGTGATGATCGCACCTGTGGCCCCAATCGGGTGACCAATCGAAATGCCAGATCCATTTGGATTCACCTTGGCGGGATCCATGCCCAGTTCCTGGGTGACGGCGCAGGCTTGCGCTGCAAACGCCTCATTGGCCTCAATCACATCCATGTCTTCCATCTTCAGGCCAGCTTTTGCCAACGCCTTTTTGGTGGCAGACACAGGGCCAATGCCCATGATGGTTGGCTCCACGCCCGTGTTGGCGTAGGCCACCAAACGCGCCATGGGCTTCTTGCCAGCCTTTTCAGCGGCGCTGCGCTCCATCAGCACCACGGCGGCTGCGCCATCGTTCAGGCCGGAAGCATTGCCCGCAGTCACTGTGCCATCCTTCTGGAACACCGTGCGCAGTTTGGCCATGCCTTCCAGTGTGGCATCGCCGCGAACATGTTCGTCGGTATCAAACATCACCGGGCCTTTCTTGCTCTTGATTTCAACAGGCAGGATCTGGTCTTTGAAATACCCGTTGGCAATCGCATGCGCTGCACGCTTGTGGCTTTCAACAGCTAGGGCATCCTGCGCCTCACGGGAAATGCCAAACTCTTTGGCTACATTTTCGGCAGTCACTCCCATGTGAATCACATGGAATGGGTCATGCAGCGCACCCACCATCATGTCGATGCCTTTCATGTCACCCATGCGTGCGCCCCAACGGGCGGAAGGCAGAATGTACGGGGCACGGCTCATGCTTTCTGCACCACCGCCGATGGCCACATCTGCATCACCCAGCATGATACTTTGAGCCGCCGTCACGATGGCCTGCAAGCCAGAACCACACAGACGGTTCAGGGTGAGTGCTGGGGTGGCTTTGTCCAGGCCACCCTCAATAGTAGCCACACGCGCCAGGTACATGTCGCGCGGCTCTGAATTCACCACGTGGCCAAACACCACATGGCCAACCTGGTCGGCGGCCACACCGGCGCGAGCCACGGCCTCTTTGAGCACCATGGCACCCATCTGGGTTGGCGAAAAATCCTTCAGGCTGCCACCAAAATCGCCCACCGCGGTGCGCACACCGCTTACCACCACCACTTCACGTGTCATTGTTCTATCTCCTAGTTGTCATGGGTTTTTATTGGGGTTCAGGCGCTGCCTTGCACCTGCCCCCACAAATCATGCTCGTCACAGTCGTCGATCAGCACCTTTAACACATCGCCCACCTTGGGTTGCAACTTGGGTTCCTGTGGCATGGGAATAAACACATTCCCGTCAATTTCTGGTGCATCCGCCTGGCTGCGGGCCACAATGCCTTCATCGTCGGTTTCGTCAACAATCACTTCCAGCACCCTGCCCAGCTTTGCCTGGTTTCGCTTGAGCGAAATCTCCTCCTGCAAGGCCATCAAACGTGCTCGCCTCTCTTCCTTCACCTCTTCAGGCACCGGGTTGGGCAATGCATTGGCTTTGGCCCCTTCCACCGGAGAATAGGCAAACACGCCCACGCGGTCCAGTTGGGCCTCCTCGATGAACTGCATCAGGTGCTCGAACTCGGCTTCGGTCTCGCCCGGAAATCCAGTGATGAAGGTGCTGCGCAGCGTGATGTCGGGACAGATGTCACGCCACGCGCGAATGCGCTCAATGTTGCGCTCTCCGCTGGCCGGGCGCTTCATGCGCTTGAGCACATCAGGATGCGAATGCTGAAACGGAATGTCCAGGTAGGGCAAAATTTTGCCCTCTGCCATGAGGGGCACCACGCGGTCCACATGGGGGTAAGGGTACACATAATGCATGCGCACCCACAGCCCCAATTGGCCAAGCTCCTCGGCCAGTTGTTGAAACTGGGTTTTGACCGGGCGACCATTGACGAAATCGGTTCGGTATTTGATGTCCACGCCATAGGCGGACGTGTCTTGGCTCACCACAAGCAATTCTTTGACACCCGATTTTTTCAGGCTTTCCGCCTCCCGAATCACTTCACCAATCGGACGGGAAACCAGGTCCCCTCGCATGTCCGGGATGATGCAAAAAGTGCAACGGTGATTGCAGCCTTCCGAAATTTTAAGATAAGCGTAATGTTTTGGCGTCAGCTTGACGCCGTGATCTGGCACCAGGTCAACAAAAGGATCGTGCGGCTTGGGCAAATGGGTATGTACCGCCTGCATCACCTCATCGGTGGCGTGGGGCCCGGTCACTGCCAGCACTTTGGGGTGAAGGCTCGTGATGAGTTCTTTGCCCTCGTTGCCGTTCTTGGCCCCCAGACAGCCTGTCACAATCACCTTGCCGTTGGCATGCATGGCTTCGCCAATTGC
>DASUEC010000061.1:0-7752 GCA_036275255.1 Limnobacter sp.
ACTGGGTTCGCTCGCTTCGCACCTCCGAATCGCATTGCATGGAGTTCAGTTTTGGTCGGGGCTTTCGTGGTCGGGTCAAACTGCACAGCAAGGCCACATCGCTGTTGGCGGTGAACACCCCCATTGCCAACACGGGCTTTGCTTATGCTCAAAAGACTTCAGGTTGCCCAGTGGAAGGGGCCATTGAACTGAATGGTCAATCGCATACAATCAACCCTGAGCACGATGGTTGCTACCACGATTGGACCGCTGGTTACCTGCGCCGTGAAACCTTCTGGAACTGGGCCTGTGCAACGGGTGTGAACGCCGCTGCACAACGCGTCTCTGTGAATGTGGCTCGAGGTGTGAACGAGACCAGCGCTCACGAGAATGTGGTGTGGCTCAACGGGCAATCGTTTGACTTGCCCCTCGTGCTGTTTGACTATGACCGCGACGATGTAAGCAAACCATGGCGGGTTTACTCCCCATGCTCAGCAGTGGACATGCGGTTTACGCCGGAAGGCAGCGTGCATGACCACCGCAACTTGTGGATCCTGGCGAGCCGGTTCAATCAGTGCTTTGGCCGCTTCAGTGGCCAGGTGCGCCTGCCCGATGGTCAACAGGTGCAGGTTGATGGCTTGCGTGGCTGGTGTGAGGACCACTATGCCAAATGGTGAGCATCACACCCCTGGCTGGGCCTTACACTTCCACCATTTCGAAATCGGATTTGGCCACGCCGCAATCCGGACACAGCCAGTCGGCCGGCACATCGGCCCAAGTTGTACCCGCCACAATTCCCTCTGAGGGAATACCCGCAGATTCGTCATACACAAATCCGCACACAATGCACACGTAAGTCTTCATGAAATGGGCTTCCGGCTTGGTTGAACATGCCCGGCATGCTACCAAGCCAGTCTGTAAAAATGTGGAGTGTCCCTTCGGAATTTGTTGCAGCGTGGGGCAGGGCCATGCAAAAACAAGCTAGACTCACGCCTATACAAAAGCCGCCGACGACAGGAATTGAGGAGAGTGTGTATGTCAGTCACAGTCGACGCCGTGCGTGAAGCATTGCGCAGTGTTTTGGATCCGAACTTTAACAAAGACCTGGTGAGCGCCAAGCTCATCAAAAACATCCAAGTCGATGACGGGGATGTTAGCTTCGAGCTTGAGTTAAGCTACCCGGGCAAAAGCCAGTTGGATGGCTTGCGCAAGTCAGCCATTGCAGCGGTGCGTCAGGTGGCCGGTGTCCAAAACGTCAGTGTGAATGCGGGCATTAAAATCCAGACACATGCGGTGCAGCGCGGTTTAAAGCCCATGCCCAATGTCAAAAACATCATTGCCGTTGCCTCTGGCAAGGGCGGTGTGGGCAAGAGCACCACCGCCGTTAACCTCGCACTGGCATTGTCTGCCGAGGGCGCACGGGTGGGCATGCTCGACGCCGACATCTACGGACCTTCACAACCCACCATGCTTGGCATCACTGGCCGCCCCCAGTCGGAGGATGGCCAGATCATCGATCCCATGGAAGGTCACAACATTCAGGCCATGTCGATCGGTTTCCTGATTGATGAGGACACACCGATGGTGTGGCGCGGTCCGATGGTGACCAGCGCCCTGGAGCAATTGCTCAAGCAAACGAACTGGAAAGACCTGGATTACCTCATTGTAGACATGCCCCCAGGCACTGGCGACATTCAATTGACCCTGTCCCAGAAAGTCCCCGTTACCGGCGCCGTGATCGTGACCACCCCCCAAGACATTGCCTTGCTCGATGCGCGCAAAGGCCTGAAAATGTTCGAGAAGGTTGGTGTGCCCATCTTGGGCGTGGTCGAGAACATGGCCATCCATGTGTGCACAAACTGTGGTCACCAGGAGCATATTTTTGGTGATGGTGGTGGCCAGAAAATGGCCAAGGATTACAACATCCATTACCTGGGTGGCTTGCCGCTTGACATGCGCATCCGCATGCAGGCCGACTCTGGCAAACCCACGGTGGTGGCTGATCCCGAGGGGGACCTGGCAAAAACCTACAAGGAAATTGCACGCAAGGTGGCCATTCGGATTGCAGAGCAAGCCAAGGACATGTCCTTGAAGTTTCCGTCGATTGTGGTACAAAACACCTGACGTCCTTGGACCAACCGTTTGGTTTTTTGGGCATGCACATGCCTTCTCACACACCATCATTTGAATCATGCGCCAGCCTGACCCCATGGTCCGGGCAGGCCGGTTTCTGGTCCAAGCCATCGCTCATGATGGAGTTGGGCGGGCAACTTGCCGTGTGGTGCGAAGCACCTGCAAATTACAGCCTCCACGAACCCGATGCGGCAGGGGCGCCCTGGCTGGTGCTTCACGGCGGGCCGGGGGGCAGCTTGAGCGCCGCGCACGTTGCGCCATTGCGTTCAACGGGGGTGCCTTGGTTCGGGTTTGACCAGCGCAACAGTGGGTTGAGCGAAGACCTGGACCTCTCCCAGCTGGATTTTCAGCGTTTTCTCGATGATGCCCTGGACATTGCCGACCGCCTGGAGGTGGAGCGCTTCCATGTGCTGGGTGGGTCTTGGGGGGCAACTTTGGCCATGGGGCTTGCGGCCTACAGGCCAAAGCGTGTCATCAGCCTTGTGTTGCGTGCCCCCTTTATTCCGATGCAAGCCCGGGTCGATGCCTTTTTTGCACAAATGGAACGACTCAGTCCCGAATACTTTGCCGCTTTTTTCGGTGAAGGGGCCCGAACTTTGTCAATTTGCCATGCGGTGTTGCACGCGGCACCCGAGCAAGCCCTTGCCTTGTGCAAGGCATGGCGCAATCTTGAATTGGCCCTGCTGACCGGGCGACCCTGGGCCCGCCTGGAGAGTCAGCCTTTCTACACCGATGTGCAGGAGTTGCAGTTGCTTCGAAAATACCGCTTGCAATCCCATTTTTTGAAGCATGGTTGTTTTGTGGACGGCAACGACTGGAATCGCATGTTGCTCCAGCTTCAAGCCGCCCAGTGCCCATTGAGCATCGTGCAAGGGGAGGCGGACCAGGTTTGCCCGCCCGGCGGGGCCGCCATGCTGGCAGAGATGCTGGTGCACTGCACGCTTGTTAAGCTGCCCGATGTGGGTCATTTGCCCGATTCACCAGGCATGATTCAGGCCATCGCACGGCAAGTGGACAGGCATCGGCAAGTGGTTTGAAGCAGAACCGAGCAGATTTGTGTCACCCCGGAACTTTGTACAGCCCTCGAACTACCCAATTGTGTTTACACCCAGGTAGAGAACTGTGGCTAAAAATTTCAACGAGCAGACTTTTCGCGCGCGGGTTAACCCCGCGGAGGGCTCGCGGCCCAAAGCAACGGGCAATCCCCTTCCCAATGGCTTCAAACCATCCGAGTCCCAAGTCATTCACGATGCGCTTCGCCTGGCCGGGCTCCAGTGGTTTGATGGCGATGGCTGCATCCTGGGAAAAAAAGATTCCTTTGAACTGAGCTTCACCCCGGGTGAATCTGCCCAGTTTCGGTGGGCAGTGATGGCATTCCCGCTCTACAACATGAACATGCCCAATGCCGCTGAAATTGCTCTTCACTTTCTGGCCGAGGCCCATGGCATGATCCACGTGCTCGATTTCCAGTACCAGGTTGCCATCAACATGAACACCGAAAACCTGGAGTTCATGATGCAACTGCCGGTGCATGGTGTTGTAGCCAGCCAGCTGGCCGATTTGATCAAACATTTCTTTGAGGCCCTTTCGGAGTCGGTCACCAAGGAATTGGCTCAAATTCTGGAGGAGCTACAGCAGTAAACTCTGCCGCTCATGTACCATTTGGGCATTGAAATCCTTACATCCAAAGCCCCAAACATGAGCATCAAATCCGACAAGTGGATTCGCCGAATGGCCGAACAACATGGCATGATCGAACCCTTTGAGCCAGGCCAGGTGCGTTACGCCGGGGACAAGCGGATTGTGTCTTACGGCACCTCCAGCTACGGCTACGACATTCGGTGCGCAAACGAATTCAAGATTTTCACCAACATCAACAGCACCATCGTCGATCCCAAAAATTTCGATGAGAAGAGCTTCGTGGATTTCCATGGGGATGTGTGCATCATCCCCCCCAACTCATTTGCGCTTGCCCGAACCATGGAGTATTTCCGAATTCCGCGCAACGTGCTCACCATCTGTTTGGGCAAGAGCACCTCTGCCCGATGTGGAATCATCGTCAATGTGACTCCGTTTGAACCTGAATGGGAGGGTTACGTGACTTTGGAGTTCTCGAACACCACGCCATTGCCAGCGAAAATTTATGCGGGAGAAGGGTGTGCGCAAGTGTTGTTTTTCGAAAGCGATGAGGTCTGCGAGACCTCGTACAAAGACCGTGGCGGCAAGTACCAGGGCCAACACGGCGTGACCCTGCCAAAAACCTGAGTGTTTGCCAGAGCGGGCCCTAGCGCGCGCTTTGTGGAGCAAGATCCCCGCGCCATGAGTGCCCATAAGCCACGGTGGCTTTTGCCGCCAGCAGCATCAACAATGCCAGCCCGCAGGCGCATGCGCATGCCGTCGACAGGCCCACAATGAGCGGCGCCATGGGCACCGAAATGCCCGCCGCGCCAGCGACAGCCAGCGTCATGCCAACACGGGTGCCCAGCAGATTGCCCAGGTAACGGGCCAGCATGTGCTGCCCGATAAAGTCCCCGAGGTACTTGTCATACGAGCCCAAGAGCTTGTTGATTCCCTGAAAGGTCAGGTAGGCACCGTGAACCAGCGCGCGCGTGACCCATCCGTATTGATGCAGGTTTTTCCACATGTAGTCGCAATGCGTGCTTCTTTGCCTCAAGAACTCTTGCCCCCCAAGGGTGTGTTTGCGGGACAGGTGGAGACAGCAAACCCGTGCCCATCGGCTTGGTTTGCCTTGCCTCTTGCCCAGTTTGCTCAGAGCATTGCCCAGCAGCGCTTGTTTTATGTGGAGTAACTTGCGGCCAACCATTTGATACAGGCTGTTGTCGAAGGTGCTGTTTTCCATCGCTTTTCGCATGCGAGCCTCGTCGCGCTTTGCGCCCATGCGGGTTTTGGACAAAGCCACGGCAAGTGCACTGCACAATGCTGCCAGCCCATAGAGCCCAGCCCCGGCCGCCTTGTGTGGTGCAAACCCGATGATGCTTAGTTGTCCGGTAACAGCCCTTGCGCCACCCGAAGCAATGACCAAGGCCAAATCGGCTTTGTTGCCGCCAGAGCTTGCGTTGCGAATTGCGCGTTCTAGCATACCCGACAAATCCGAGCAGGCCTCTGCCATTTCCTCAAGCCACTTGCCTGCGCCAATCAGCCCGCGCAGCAAGGGGCTGCGGAATTGTTCTGGCAAGGAGAGCACCTGGTCCGCTGTGCCTGCAAGTGCGGTTGATTTTCCAAGCCCGCTTTGCTTGCAGCGTGCGCGTACACTGGCCATGCGTTCGTATGCCATTTCGTGGCGTTGCATGTAGGTGTCCAGCCGTTGTGTGATGGTTTGCTTGTCGGGGCGATCTTCATTGCCAACGGCTGGTAGTAAGGGGGTCTGTATCGCTGATGTTGATATGGATGTCATGCCTTGGCTGCGCACTGTCTGAAAAAGGCTGCCATTGCACCCCATTCATGTGACATTCCAATGACATACCCATGTAGAGGTATTTTTCAACCACATGTGGGTCAAATGTAACCATTCTTTTTGACGGAAGGCTTGGAGATGGGTTGACCGTGGGGGATAATGCACGCTGTTTTGGTGAGCTTTGAACAAGCTTACGCGTGTACACACTTCCACAGGATAATCCATGAAATTTCGCTTCCCCATCGTCATCATCGACGAAGACTTTCGCTCCGAAAACGCGTCAGGTCTGGGCATTCGGGCGCTGGCCGATGCCATCGAGAAAGAGGGGGTGGAAGTGCTTGGGGTAACCAGTTATCACGACCTGTCGCAGTTTGCCCAACAGCAAAGCCGCGCAAGTGCTTTCATCCTGTCTATCGACGATGAAGAGTTTGGTCTGGGCAGCAAGCCCGAAGTGGAAGCTGCCCTCACCAACCTGAAGAGTTTTGTGGAAGAGATTCGTTTTAAAAACGCAGACATTCCCATTTACTTGTATGGCGAGACCCGCACATCGCGCCATATTCCGAATGACATTCTCAAAGAATTGCATGGCTTCATTCACATGTTTGAAGACACGCCCGAGTTTGTGGCCCGGCACATCATTCGCGAGGCAAAGAGTTACCTGGATTCCCTGGCACCTCCGTTTTTCCGGGCCCTGGTGCACTATGCCCAAGATGGTTCCTATTCCTGGCACTGCCCTGGCCACTCCGGCGGTGTGGCGTTTTTGAAGAGCCCAGTGGGGCAAATGTTCCACCAGTTTTTTGGTGAAAACATGTTGCGCGCTGACGTGTGCAACGCAGTAGACGAGTTGGGTCAATTGCTTGACCACACAGGCCCCGTGGCGGCTTCCGAGCGCAATGCCGCCCGCATCTTCAATGCCGATCACTGTTTCTTTGTGACCAACGGCACTTCCACATCGAACAAAATGGTGTGGCATGCCAACGTGGCACCGGGCGACATTGTGGTGGTTGACCGCAATTGCCACAAATCGATTTTGCACTCCATTACCATGACTGGCGCGATTCCCGTGTTTTTGACGCCCACACGGAATCACCTGGGCATCATTGGCCCCATTCCGCTGGATGAGTTCAAGCCCGAGAGCATTGCCAAAAAAATCGAAAACCATCCATTTGCAAGCAAAGCAAAAAACAAAAAACCACGCATCCTGACGATCACTCAGAGCACATATGACGGTGTGCTTTACAACGTGGAGATGATCAAGCAAACGCTGGGTTCCGAAATTGACACCTTGCATTTTGACGAAGCCTGGCTGCCACACGCCAGCTTCCACACCATTTACAAAGACATGCATGCGATTGGCCGCGACCGCCCGCGCACCAAAGATTCGCTTGTGTTTGCCACGCAATCCACGCACAAGCTGCTTGCGGGTTTGAGCCAAGCCTCGCAGATTTTGGTGCAGGAGAGTGAAAACCGCAAACTGGACCGCCACGTCTTCAACGAGGCTTACCTGATGCACACCTCCACCAGCCCCCAATACGCGATTATTGCGAGTTGCGATGTGGCCGCTGCCATGATGGAGCCACCGGGCGGCACCGCCCTGGTGGAAGAGAGCATCATGGAGGCGCTCGATTTCCGCCGTGCCATGCGCAAGGTGTCCGAGGAATTCGGCGACGATTGGTGGTTCAAGGTGTGGGGCCCCGACGTGTTGAGTGACGAGGGCATGAGCCCCCGCGAAGACTGGATGATTCACGCCACCGACAACTGGCATGGCTTTGGCAAACTGGTCAGTGGTTTCAACATGCTCGACCCCATCAAGGCGACCATTGTGAACCCAGGTCTGGATGTGAATGGCCAGTTCTCAGACTCCGGCATTCCCGCATCAATTGTCACCAAATACCTGGCTGAACACGGCGTGATTGTCGAAAAAACAGGCCTTTATTCGTTCTTCATCATGTTCACCATTGGCATCACGAAAGGCCGCTGGAACACCTTGGTGACGGCATTGCAGCAGTTCAAAGACGATTACGACAAAAATCAGCCCTTGTGGCGCGTCATTCCCGAGTTTTGCCAAGCTCATCCTCGGTATGAGCGTGTCGGGCTTCGCGATTTGTGCCAGAAAATCCACGACATGTACCGCAAAAAAGACGTGGCACGGCTAACCACAGAGATGTACCTCTCGGACATGCAGCCCGCCATGGTGCCCGCCGAGGCGTACGCCAAAGTGGCGC
>DASUEC010000062.1:0-30516 GCA_036275255.1 Limnobacter sp.
GGTTCACCGTGAAAAACGGCGCCCGCAACTATGTGAACAAAATTCTCCCGCATATTCAAACCGTGCATGCCAACACACCGGTGTTGGCCGTGCACACAGGCAGCGGCAAGCCAAGGGTTCAAACCCACTTGGGCGAACAGACTTTTGACCATGTGGTGCTCGCCACGCACAGCGATGAGGCGTTGCAGATGCTCAACGGCAATGATGCCCAAAAAGAGGAGTTGGCCCACATCGCTTACCAACCCAATGTTGCCTATCTGCACACCGACACGGCGCTGATGCCAAAAACACGCAGCACCTGGTCATCCTGGAATTACTTGAGCGATGTGTTGAACCCGCAACCCAGCGTGTCAGTTACCTACTGGAGCAACTCCCTGCAGCCTTTGCCCGTGCAAACCCCGGTGTTCGTCACGCTCAACCCCATCATCATGCCCAAACAGCATTTGGTGCACCGTGAAATTCACTATTCACACCCCGTGTTTGACCTGCCTGCGGTGCAAGCCCAAAAAGCCTTGCAAGCACTGCAGGGGTTGAACCAGGTTTATCTGGCTGGTGCCTGGATGAAATACGGTTTCCATGAAGATGGCCACACCGCTGGCTTGAATGCGGCACGGGCCCTGATTAAACACCTTGAGACCACGAGCCAGAAGGCGGCCTGATGGGTGCGGAGCCTCTCCAGTTGCACGAGGTGAAGCTGGCCTGGGGGCTGGTCAGGCATCACCGTGAAAAGCCAAAGCCCAACGGGTTCAGCGCGCCGGCCTGTTTTGTAAAACTTCGCTTTGAACGGGCTGCGCCCAAAGCAGCCCTTCCCCACTACCCGCGCATTGATCGCCCCGGACTGGTGTCGGTCCAGGCGCGCCACTACGGATTTGAACCCCATGGGCGCCACTTTCCCGAGCTGGTGGAAGCAATCCACAGCAAAGTGGGTGAGCAGACCGGCATGGTGCTGGACGGTGCCGTGGAGCTTCACACTTTTCCGAAGGTGCTCGGTTATGTGTTTAATCCGGTCAGCTTTTGGTATTTTTACAACCAGCGGCACACTTGCATGGCTGTTTTGTGCGAAGTCAACAACACTTTCGGCGAACGGCACTTCTATTTGCTAACCGACCCAGAGCGCCTTGGGCGCCCGCTGGACCGGGGCATGTTGCTGCATGCTGAAAAGGTTTTCCATGTGTCGCCGTTTTTCCCGGTGTCGGGCCGATACGAGTTTCGGTTTGCCAATGTGGGGGACCGCACAGTGGCGCGCATCAATTATTTCGAAGGCGACACGCTGAACCTGTCCACCAGTGTCAGCGGGCAACTGCTGCATCCAAGCTTGGGGCTTTGGTGTAGAACACTCTTGAAATATGGCTGGTTTACCGTGGCCGTGGTGGCAAAAATCCACTGGCAAGCGGTCAAACTGTTGTTCAAGGGAGCAAGGTTTCACAGCAAACCGGCACCTCCCGCCCAAACCATCACGCAAACTGAGCAAGAAGCATGACAGAAGCAAGCATTTCAATTTCGCAGTTTCGACTGCCCAGCCACGCCCCCTCCTCCGCCCACTGGACACTCAAACTCCTGTCCAAGCTGAAAAAAGGGCGCTTGGAGGTGATCACACCGGAAGGCACACACCTGTTGTTTGGCGGTGACGACGACCAGCCCAGCGCCACCATCAAGCTGCACAACTGGTCGGTGTGCTCCAGGGCTCTGAAGGCAGGTGACATTGGCTTTGCAGAGGGTTACATTGCGGGTGAATGGGAAACCGATGACCTGGCCTCGCTGTTGGGTGTTTTTCTTGAAAACCGCAAAGCCGTTGAAAAGGTGATCTATGGCAGCTTTTTGGGAAGCATTGCATACAAGATCAAACACCTGCTGAACCGCAACACCAAGGCCCAGGCACGCAAGAACATTCACGCGCACTACGACTTGGGCAATCCGTTCTACCAGTTGTGGCTTGACCCAAGCATGACCTACTCCAGCGCATTGTTTGACGGCAACACGAGCATGAGCCTGGAACAGGCCCAGCACGCCAAGTACCAGGCCATGCTGAACTACCTGCAGCCCAAAATGGGCCAGAAGGTGCTTGAAATTGGATGCGGCTGGGGTGGCTTTGCCGAACGAGCCTGCCAAGCCGGTGCAAGCCTGGTCGGCCTGACGCTGTCCACCGAACAGTTGGCCTACGCCAAAGCGCGATTGGCTCGGCAGGGCTTTGAGGCACAGGCCGAATTCCGTTTGCAAGACTACCGTGACTGCACGGGTCAATTTGACCACATTGCTTCCATTGAGATGTTTGAGGCGGTGGGTGAAGAGTACTGGCCTGCGTATTTCCAGGCTGTCCACCGCCTGCTGAAGACTGGTGGCAAGGCAGCCATTCAGACCATCGTGATCGATGATGCGCTTTTTGACCGCTATCGCAAATCCACCGATTTCATCCAGCAATACATCTTTCCCGGCGGCATGTTGCCCAGCCCTGTGAGGTTTCGGCAAATGGCCGAGAAACACGGTCTGCGCGTGGTTGCAGAAAAGCCATTCGGCAAAGACTACGCCGAAACCCTGCGGCGATGGCGAGCCCAGTTTATGGGCACCCTGGAGGCTGTGCGTGCACAGGGATTCGACGAGCCGTTCATTCGCACTTGGGAGTTTTATCTCGCCTATTGCGAGGCAGGCTTTGAATACCAGAGCACCGACGTCATCCAGTTTTATCTCGAAAAGACAGGCGGTGAATGATGAAAGGTTTTCTCTCCGGTTTGGCGCTGATGTTTGCGGTGGGCGCAAGCGCCCTGTCACCCGCGTTGCAGGCGGCTGACCATTTTGGACAACCCCCAAAACAAGTCACCAACACCATTGAAAACGCCAAGCGCATGGGATTTGGCACACTGCGCTGGTTTGGGCTCAAGGTGTACGATGGGCAATTGTGGGCCAATGTAGAGCCGGAGGGCTTTAACTACAAACGCGATCCCGCCTGGCTTGAACTCACGTATGCCAGAAATTTTGAGGGCACCGACATCGCCCAGCGCAGCATTGATGAAATGCAGGAGATTGGTGCCGGTACGCCCGAGCAACATGCCCAGTGGCTGGAGAAATTGAAGTCGATCTTTCCGGATGTGAAGCAGGGGCATACCTTGAGTGCGCTGCATACACCCGGCAAAGGCATCCAGTTTTTTCGCAACGGCATGCCCCTTGCGCGTGTGGATGACCCAGAGCTTGCCGCATCCTTCATGGGCATCTGGCTAGACCCCAAGACGTCCGCACCCGAAATGCGCCGCCAGCTCATCGGCCTGAAGCGATAAGCCAGGAGCATCCGCACCATGGCCGGCAACCCAACCACGGTGTCCAAGCGTGACTTGCTGAGTTACGGCATGCTGGGCTGGGCACTGGGTGCGGTCGCGGTGCCGATCTACATCCAAGTGCCATATCTGTATGCGCGGGTTTACGAAGTGCCTTCGGCCTGGGTGGGGGCCATTTTGCTGTTGTCCCGCCTGCTGGATGCCGTGCTTGACCCCGCCATTGGCCTGTGGGTTGACCGGCGCAGCGGGCATGCCAACCGTTACCAGTTGCCTTTGCTTCTGGCTGTGCCGCTTTTGTTGGTGGGCATGGCCGGGGTGTTCTTTCCCTTGGGCAACACGCCTTTGGAATATGCGGCCAGCCTCATGGCCAGCCTGGTGGTTGTTCATTTGGGTTACAGCTTTGCCAGCATTGCTTACCAGGCCTGGGGGGCGGAGCTGGGCCACACCGACAAAGAACGCTCCACATACGTGGCGGTGCGCGAGGGAGTCGGCATACTGGGTGTGGTATTTGCTGTGTCGCTGGCGCTGGAAACCCATGCAGTGCTTATCTTTGCGGTGTTTGCCATCATGCTGCTGATTGGCATGGTGTTGCTGTTGCACTTCGCACCCCAACCTTTGAGCAACAGCCATGCTCAACACGGCTTGGCCCAGCGTGTGCGGTCGGCAGGCAACAAAATGACCAAGCTTAAAAAAGCCCTCGCGGATGTTGTTGCCCCACTCAAACAAGCCAACTTCCGCAAGCTGATGACCGTCTTCTTTTTCAATGGTCTGGCCGCTGCCCTCCCCGCCACGCTGGTGCCCTTCTACATGCGGGACCGCCTGGGGCTGGGGGATTCAGACCAGTGGGTGTTGGCCGTGTACTTCCTGGTGGGCGCTGCCTCCACCGTTTTCTGGGTGTGGCTGGCAGGCAAAATCGGCCTCGCACGCGCATGGCTGATCGGGATGATGGCTCCCATCCCCGCCTTTGTGATGGTGGTGCTGCTTGGCCAGGGCGACCTGGTGGGTTACCTTTGGGTTTGCATACTCACGGGCTTTGCCCTGGGAGCCGACCTCTCCCTGCCTGCCGCGCTGGTTGCCCGGCTGATTGAAGACAATGGGGAACGCGGCCAAACCGAGGGCACGTATTTTGGCCTGTGGAACTGGGTCAACAAATTCAACCTGGCACTGGCGCCGAGCTTTGCATTGGGCACACTGCAATGGTTTAACTACTCGGCCGATGTGTCACGCAGTGAATCATTCCAGGCCATGAACCTGATGGGGCAAATTGCCGCAGACCCGTTGATCTGGGTGTATGCGCTTTTGCCTTGTGCCCTCAAATTGCTGGCCCTACTCCTGTTGGCCAAAAGCGGCCTGAACCGCGGCCCATCCCCACAACCCATTCCCCAAGGAGCCACCCCATGACCTCTGCATATTCCCTGTTTGCGCGCGCACGTGCGCTTGCGCTGGCCACGATGGCTGTGCTGACCTTGGCAGCCTGTGCTGGCCCAACGCCAGCCGACTATGCCAGCGAAAAGCCCAAACTGGACCTGAAAGAGTATTTCAATGGGACAATCGACGCTTGGGGGGTTTTTCATGACCGCTCCGGCAAAGTGGTGAGGCGTTTTACGGTGGTCATGAAATGCTCCTGGGATGGCAACACCGGCACGCTGGATGAAGACTTCACCTACTCCGATGGCACCACAGAAAAACGGGTATGGACCATCTACAAAAACGGTGACAGCTACACAGGCACAGCAGGCGATGTGCTGGGCACCGCCACCGGGCAAGCGGCGGGCAATGCATTCAATTGGAAGTACACACTGCGCCTGCCCGTGGATGGCAGCACCTATGAGGTGCAGTTTGATGACTGGATGTACCTCATGGATGACAAAACCATGCTGAACAAGGCTGTGATGAGCAAATTCGGCATCGAACTGGGTGAAGTCTTGTTAAGCTTCCGCAAGCGCGACTGAACAAGGACAAGACCATGAGCTTTAACCCGAAACTGACCCAGTGGGACAACAAACGGGTGTGGATAGTTGGTGCATCCACCGGGATTGGCGAGGCCCTGGCCCGCCAACTGGACCAACTTGGCTGCAAACAAATGCTCTCTGCCCGCAGTGCTGACAAACTGGCCACGCTGGCTGGCGAATTGAAGCACGCCACCGCATTGCCTGTGGACATCACGCAGGAACAGGGTGTCAAGAACGCTTTTGACACCCTGATGAACGCCTGGGGTGGTGTGGATCTTGTGGTGCTCATGGCAGGCACATATTCTGAAATGGATGTGGCCAGTTTCGACCTGGCCAAGGTGCGCCAGCAAATCGACGTGAACCTGAACGGCACCATGCATGTACTGGCCAGCGTCTTGCCAGCCCTGTTGGCGCAGGGCCACGGGCACATTTCGATTGTCTCCAGTGTGGCGGGGTATCGGGGCTTGCCCAACTCCCTGGCTTATGGCCCCACCAAGGCGGCCCTCATTAACCTGGCCGAAGCCCTTCACATGGAACTCAAACCCAGCAAGGTGGGGGTGAGTGTGGTCAACCCTGGCTTTGTGGACACGCCACTGACCCGCAAAAACACCTTCCCGATGCCGTTCTTGATCACCGCCGAGCAAGCAGCCAACGAGATCATCGTTGGGCTGGAGAAGGGCGAGTTCGAGATTCACTTTCCCAAGGCCTTCACCCGCAGCCTTCGCACCTTGCGAATTCTGCCTTATTCCCTCTACTTTGCAGCGGTCAAAAAATTCACCGCCGGGAACAACAAGCCATGAAACCTGCATCCACACTGGCCCCCCTGGACCGCCAAAATCTGTCGACCCCGGTGAGAAAACTGATTGATTTCTATGAGCACCTGACGCCAGAGAGCGTGAAAGACCTGCCCCGCCACTACGACGCACAGGCCTATTTCAAAGACCCATTCAATGAAGTGAACACCGTGGAGGACATCACCCGGATTTTTACGGAAATGTTCGACCAGGTGGACAACCCGCGGTTTGTGGTACACACGGCCTTTGAATCCGGTCAGCAAGTGTTCATGGCCTGGCACTTCCTGTTCGAGATGAAACGATTCAAGGCTGGGCAACTGCAGGTTTGCAGAGGTTCATCCCACCTGGTGTTGAACCAATCGGGGCTGGTGCAGTCACACCGGGACTACTGGGACACGGCCGAGGAACTGTACGAAAAAATCCCGGTGCTGGGTGGTTTGATGCGCTGGCTCAAAAAACAGGCGGGTTAAGGAAATGAGGGCACTGTCATTGAAATTTAATGCTGTCAATGACATGTCTTGTTAAAATCACAAAACTTCATATTTCACCAAGGCAAACGACATGCTGTATCCGGAACTATTCAGATCACTGGAATCTGTGCGCTGGAACATGGAAAAAGACATCCCCTGGGACCAGTTTGACCCCAGCCTTTTGTCTGAAGAGCAGGCGCAAACCATTAAGATGAACGCCATCACCGAATGGTCCGCCCTGCCCGCCACCGAGATGTTTCTGCGTGACAACAAGCACGACAGCGACTTTTCGGCATTCATGTCGATTTGGTTTTTTGAAGAACAGAAGCACTCCCTGGTGTTGATGGAATACCTGCGCCGCTTCCGCCCCGACCTTCTTCCCACTGAGGAAGAGTTGCATGCGGTGCGCTTTGAATTTGACCCAGCGCCACCGCTTGAAACACTGATGCTGCACTTTTGCGGTGAGATCCGCTTGAACCACTGGTACCGCTGCGCGGCAGACTGGCACACCGAGCCGGTGATCAAACACATCTACAAAACCATTTCCCATGATGAAGCCCGCCATGGGGGTGCCTACCTGCGCTACATGAAAAAGGCGCTTCAGGAGGTGGGGGACAATGCGCGTGCGGCATTCAGCAAAATTGGTGTGCTGATGGCCTCGGCCCGTCGCACCCAAAAGCCGCTGCACCCCACCAACCTGCATGTGAACAAAGACCTCTTTCCGAACGACACGGTGCAAAGCCGCTTGCCAGACCCCGACTGGCTGGAGCGCTGGCTGGATGGTCAAATCCGATTTGATGCGGATTGGGAAAAGAAAGTGGTGGACCGCATTTTGCACAACATGAGCCTGCTGTTTGAACGCACTTTTGAGTCGGTTCAAGACCTGAACCGCTACCGCAAAGAAGTGATGGCACGCCTGGGCACCAGCGAAACACCGGTTGGCAACGCCGCCTGAGCCCGCAGCATGGCCACAAGCGGAAAACCGGCACGCTTTCAAAGCAAGGTGTGCCACCCCAGCGAGCTTGCGCAACGCGCCAGCCAACTCCCGGGCCCGGTGGTGTTCACCAACGGGGTGTTTGATTTGTTGCACAGAGGGCATGTCACCTACCTGGACCAGGCCGCACAAGAAGGCGCAAGCCTGATTGTGGCTGTTAACTCCGATGCGTCGGTGAAGCGCCTGGGCAAGGGGCCTGACCGGCCCATCAACACGCAGGAAGACCGCATGCATGTGCTGGCTGCACTGGCGTGCGTGGCTTTGGTCACCTACTTTGACGAAGACACGCCCTTGAACGCCATTCTGGCCGCCAAGCCGCAAGTGCTTGTGAAAGGCGGTGACTGGCCAGTGGAAAAAATGGTGGGTGCCAAAGAGGTACAGGCTTGGGGCGGCCGAGCGGTGTCGATCGCGTTTGAGCATGAGCGCAGCACCACCGCCACCCTGGAAAAAATCCGCAAGCTTTAAAAATCACTTGGTGTGAATGTCGATCAGTTTGCTTGGCTGCTTGAAGGTTTTTTCCAGAACTCGCTCTTGGCCACAGCCGGATCGGGCTCTGGCCAGGCCAGGCCCATGCGTTCCAGCGTGCCCACGAGAATCTCTGCCACCAGCATGTTCCTGAATCCCTTGTGATCGGCCGGGATAATCCACCACGGCGCATCTTTGGTGCAGGTTTTTTCGAGCACCTGTTCGTAGGCGTTGGCATACAGGCTGAAATTTTCGCCGCAGTGCAAATCCCGCTCCGTCAGCTTCCAGCGCTTTTCCGGGCTTTCCCAGCGTTCAATCATGCGTTGGTGCTGCTCTTCGCGTGACAGGTTGAGAAAAATTTTCAGCACCGTGGTGCCGGTCTCGTTGAGCAGCTTTTCAAAATCATTCACCTGCCGGATTTTTTCTTCCAGCTGGGTTGGCGTGAGCTGCCCTTGCACCAAAGGCACAATCACACCATCGTAGTGAGAGCGGTTGAAAATGACCGACTGGCCTGCGGCAGGCACCTTGCTGTGAACACGCCACAAAAAATCATGTGCAGCTTCAAAGGCCGACGGCTCTTTGAAGGACTCCATCCGCAAGGCCATGGGGTGAACTGCGCGCATGATGGCGCGGGCCGCACCATCTTTGCCAGCGGTGTCCATGCCTTGCAAAATCACCAGCAATTTGTGTTCGCCCTGCGCATACAAACATGTGAGCAAACTGTTTAGGCGCTCGGAGAGCTGGTCGACACGCTCATGCATGTCTTCTTTGGATGGCATGTCTCCATAACGTGTGGGCCACTGACGCAAGCGGACTGCCTTGCCATTGACCATGCAGGCCTGGCCCAGAATTTCCCACTGGCTCTCGGGCACCAGCGCGTCTGGCAGCACTTTTTCAGACCGTTTGATCTCTTTGCGCTTGGGTATCTTTGTCTCGGCTTTGGTCATGGGTTTGTCGCGTTGTCCAATGGGCAAGATCGGCTTGAATTTGGGGCAACACGCGGTTGCTTGCTTCAAGACGAACCTGACCGAAACCTTTCACCTGATTGAACAGGTCCAATGTGCTTGCAATGGCTTTGCTGTGCCGCAGCATCTCAGGTTCATTGTGCAACAGATCCAGCCACGATTCAAACAAGCCCAACAGGGTCTGTTGCATTTTTCGTTCTTCGCTGCGCCAGAACGGATCCAGCACACTGCCGCGCAAAAATTTCATCCTGGCAAGCAAACGCAAACCCGGCAAAATCCAGGAACCCACACGCCATTTGACAGGACGATTTCCCGTTTTGTTGCGGGCCAGCCAGTCGGGTGCAAAGTAAAAATAAGCTCGGGCACCTGTTTCAAATTGTGACCTCAAATCTTGCTGCCACTGTGGGTCTGTCATGAGTCGGGCAACCTCGTACTCATCCTTGAAGGCCAGCAAACGGAAATAGGTTTGCGCCATGCGGCGCCAGTCCCAGGCCCCGTGTGCAGTGGCGCCATGAGCACGCAGCGCCAACATGCGGTTGGCAAAGCCGCTTGCAAAATGCCTGTTGTGATAGGCCTGCAATTCGGCAGTGAGCCGGTTGAGCAAAGCGTCGTCGCTCTCGGGCAAATCCTTGGCTTGGGTGGGTTGGCTGCTCATCACCATGCCATGGGCCAGCACGGCGTCGTGCGCCAACAAACGGCCCAGGTCAAAGGCCTTCAAATTGCTGTCCACCTGTACACCGTTCAATTCAATTGCTCTGCGCAAGGCGGGCAGATGCAGGGGCAAGGTGCCCGCTTGCCAGGCAAACCCAAGCAGAAGTGCGTTGGCAAACACTGTGTCGCCCAGTGCACGGCTGGCCAACATTTGTGCTTGCACACGATGCAGTTGAAGCGCCGGATCACGCAAGGCGTGCTCGATGTCGGTGTTGACCTGCGCCACTGGAATGGACCAGGCAGGCTGATGAATGAAGTCAGCCGTTGGTGGTGAGTCGGTGTTCACAACCGCTTGCGCATCACCGGCGAGCAGCTCCAGCGTTTTGGGGTGGGACGACACCAGCAAATCACCACCCAACATCAAATCCCCCTCACCGACAGCAATTTTGGAAGCCGACAAGCAAATGCCTGAAGGCGCCAACTGAACATGAGAAAAAACCGCCCCGCCTTTTTGAGCCAGGCCTGCCATGTCAAGAACCTGGGCTTCCATGCCTTGCAAATGCGCCGCCATGCCCAGCCAAGCGCCAATGGTCACCACGCCTGTGCCACCGACGCCGTTGATCAGGATTGCGTAACGACGATCCAACTGCCCCGGTGCGTAACGAAATGTGGGGCTGGGCAAGGCGGCTGCATGCAGCTCCAGTGCACGCCAGTCCACGCTGCCTTGCGTGGCACGCAACTCGGCACCTTCCACCGTCACCAGGCTCGGGCAAAGGCCTGCCAGGCAGCTGTAGTCTTTGTTGCAGGTGGATTGGTTGATGGTTCTTTTCACACCCCAAGGGGTGGGCAGAGGCTCAATGGACAAACAGTTGGATTGGCGGGAACAATCACCACAGCCTTCGCACACCCTGGGATTGATGACCACGCGTTTGGCGGGATTGGGGTAAAGCGGCTCGCCGGTGTCTGGGTGGGTGCGCTTGCGGCGTCTGCGCTTTTCTGAGGCACAGGTTTGTTCATAGACGAGCACCGTGGTGCCGCACACCTCCCGCAGCATGCGCTGAACCTGGTCCAGCTCATCACGGTGGTAAATGTCCACGCCATCGGCCATGGGGTCTTCATCGTGGGGGATCTTGTGGCGGGCGGGGTGGTCACTGACAATCACGATGCGTGCAACGCCTTCGGCCGCCAGCTGCCGTGTGAGTTGGGGCACGGTGAGTGTGCCATCAATGTGCTGCCCGCCAGTCATGGCCACTGCGTCGTTGTAAAGCAACTTGTAGGTGATATTGACCCCAGCCGATACACTGGCCCGAATGGCCAGGATGCCGGAATGAAAATATGTGCCATCGCCCAGGTTTGCAAAAACATGCCGGGTGTAGGCAAAGGGTGCCTGACCGATCCATGGCACACCTTCGCCGCCCATCTGCGTGTATGTGTGGGTGTTGCGGTCCATCCAGACCGCCATGTAATGGCAACCAATGCCCGCCATGGCCCGGCTGCCCTCAGGCACGCGCGTGGAGGTGTTGTGCGGGCAACCGGAGCAAAAATAAGGTTTGCGCTCCACCGGCGGGTGGTCGGGATGCCCGACCGCCTCTCGGTGTGCAATTTCGTCGAGCCTGCGCTGCATGCCCGCCCGCACCTCGTTTGGCAAGTCAAAGTTCATCAGGCGTTTGGCAATTGCCTTGGTGACCAAACCCGGGTCAAGTTCGTGATGACTGGGCAGCAACCATTGCCCTTGCGGCAAGCTCCACTCGCCACCTTCTCGGCCGTCCTCGCTCACACGCTCGTCGTACTTGCCATACACTTTGGGCCGGACGTCAGAGCGCCAGGCATACAACTCTTCTTTGATCTGGTATTCGAGCAATTGGCGCTTTTCTTCCACCACCAGAATTTCCTGCAAACCCGTGGCAAACGCACGAATGCCGACGGCGTCCAGTGGCCACACCATGCCCACCTTGTACAGGCGCACACCAATCCGTCGACACACCTCGGGGGTCAGCCCCAGGTCATGCAGCGCCTGCTGTGTGTCTTGATACGCTTTCCCGCTGGCCACGATGCCCAAGCGCGCCTGGGGTGCTTCAATGGTGGTGTGGTTCAAGCGATTGGCTCGAGCAAATGCCAAAGCAGCATAAAGTTTGAAGTCCAGCAAACGGGCTTCTTGATCCAAAGGCGAATCCGGCCAGCGAATGTTCAAGCCGCCAGGTGGCATTTCAAAATCCGTGGGCATGTGAATACTCACCCGCGCTGGGTCCACTTCCACCACTGCCGAGCATTCAATCACATCGGCAATCGTTTTGAAGCCAACCCAAACGCCTGCGTACCGGCTCATCGCATAACCCAATACGCCATAGTCCAGCACCTCCTGCAAATTGCTGGGAAACAGCACAGGGATAAGGGCCGCTTTGAGAACATGGTCGGACTGATGAGGCAGCGTGGAGCTTTTTGCAGCATGGTCATCCCCAGCCACCAGCAACACGCCGCCCTTGGGCGATGTGCCTGCGGCGTTGGCATGCTTGAACACGTCGAGGCTGCGATCCACGCCCGGCCCTTTGCCATACCACAAGCCAAATACGCCGGCGTGGCGCGCATCGGGAAAAAGATTGACCTGCTGCGAGCCCCACACCGAGGTGGCGGCCAGGTCTTCATTGAGGCCCGGTTGAAAATGCACACCAGCAGCCTGCAGATGCCTTTTGGCCGCTGCAAAAGCCAGGTCCACACCCCCCAGAGGTGACCCTCGGTAACCCGACACAAAGCCAGCCGTGTTCAAACCGGCCAGGCGATCGCGCTGCGCTTGAAGCAAGGTGAGGCGCACAAGGGCCTGGGCACCATTCAAAAAAACACGCCCGGTGGGCAAGGTGTATTTGTCGTCCAGCGTGATGCGGGCGATGGATTGTTGCAAAGCCTGCGTGATGGCGGTGTGGTGTGGCGCATTCATGGTAGAACAAACCTCCGCAGTGCGATTGGCACTGGTGTGTTTGACGGCCCACTGCGCCTTGTGGACACCGTGGGGCTGGATGTCCTTTTGCCCAGTGTTGCACAGAGCAGGCGGCACCACAACACCCCCGGTTTAACTACGGTTGAATGTCACGAATGTTGTCCACGTTGAACATTTCTTCGGGCCGCGGATAGCTTTTTTTGCTGCGGCGTGCGGGAAGCTTTTCTCCAGAAAAATATTCCACCGCTGTGCGAGCCACCTCCTTGGTGTCCAGGGCAGCGTAGGCAGAAACAATTGCTGCACCGGCCAAAGGCACGATTCTGGAGGCAGTGCGTTGTGCCACACGCTTCAGGATGACCTGCCCCACTTGCTTGGTCACGCGCACCGCCACATCCCGACCACCGCTGCGGGTTGCGGTGTCTATCCAATCGAGAAGGGACCGCTGGCTGGCTTGCTGCTCCAGTGGAATGGCACGCTCATACTCCCGAATGGCTGTGCCTGCAACATGATTGAACAGGCAATGCATCAAGTCCTGTTGGGTGACCGCAGGTTTGTGTCCAAAGGCCGCCGCAATGTCAACAACCATTTGAGCCTGTATGCGCCAAACCAAAACCAGGTCTGGCAACACCGTGAGCACGCCGAGGGGGCCAACAGGCAGGGCCAGCCCCCCCGAGATGGCCGCTGCCTTTGCACAGGCCTTTTGGGTTATTTCCTTGGAACGTTCGTAGGGGCGCTTGGCCTTGCCAGGCTCATTGGTTTGTGGAATGCCACCAGTGACCACGCCCATCACTGCGTGCAGGGGGCCCAAAAAGGCCCTGGGTAGTCCGTTTTTTTGCATGAATGATGCACCAAAGGCAAATTGTTTCCAGGCGAAGAATGAACAAGTCACAGACTTGGTTTACTATCGTAACTCACAAGGTGTAATCACTCTGGGTGTTTTATCCTAGGATTACTGCGGTCCTTGGGACCAAAGTTTGGAAAAGGGGGTCAAATTGTGGCCCTGCTCACTGCTTTGATCCAAACAGGTCACCCCTAATATGGGGGTAGTCGATTGTAATGTTCGAAGTTTTCACACAGGAGTGAATGTCATGAGCAAGGTAGCAAAAAGGCAGCTGGTATTGAAGCGCAAACAAGATGGCGCATCGCTCATCGAGTATGCCGTGATTGCGGCACTGGTGGTCGCATTGGCCGTGGCAGGCTTTGCCACGCTGGGCGGTGGTCTTGAAACAGCATTTGACAACATTGTGAATGCACTGACAGGCGCTGGCAGCTGATTTTTAGGTCAACCGTGTGCGCCATGCATTGCAAGTTGACCCAAGCAGGCAGCCCCGCGCATCAACAACGGGGTGCCCAGCTGATTGAGCTGGTGCTGATGCTGCCCGTGATTCTCACGGTCATCTTTGCCATTGTGGGTTACAGCCTGTTGTTCATGGTGCAGCACAGCCTCAGTTCAGCGGTGTCACAGGCAGCCCGTGTGGTGGCGGTGGCCGGCAGTGATGGGGATGCCGAATCGGCAGCCCGCCAACTGTTGGCCGACGCCCTTCCGGCTGCCATGTACCCCGCTGGTTTCAGTTTTGAAACCGAACAATTGTCAGGCGCGGCCGATTGCGGAAATGCATTGGCAGCTGGCACCAATCCAACTCTCACCTGTCTGGAATTTCGGGGTTTTTTCAGCCCGGCTGACAATGCATTTTTAGCGAACATTCCTTTTTCTGAAACGTTTTTTCCGGCACAACTCAGCGCAAGCGCGGTGGTGCTCTATCAAAACACGACTGCACTGTAATCCATTCCGGGAGCTTCTCGCACCATGTCAGGAAAAACAAAAATACTTGCGCTGCTGCTGCTGGGCCTGGGCTTGATATTCATGGTGATGGCATTCCTCTCTGGCCAAAATGTCCGCAAAGGCAGTGAGCAGATCAAAACCGAGCTGGAGCGGTTTCCAGTGGTGGTCAGCACCACCGAAATTCAGTTTGGAAAGCCTGTCACTCCCGACATGTTGAAGGTGGAAAAATTTGCAATCGCGCCAGCAGGTGCATTCACCGACATTGGCGATGTGATTGGCAAAAAACCATTGTTCAACATTGGCAAGGGCCTGCCTGTGACTGCGCAGTATTTTGAGAGTGGTGCGGTGGCTGCCGAGGTGCGCGAGGGTTACCGGGCGTTCGCCCTGCGGCTCGACGAAAACAATGTGGCAACCGGCAAAATCAAGGCGGGCGACTATGTGGACGTGTTTTCAATTTTCCGGGCCAACAGCAAGGAAGTGGACGAGACCATTTCGCGATTGATTCTGCCCAGATTGCGTGTGCTGTCAGTGGGGTCGCAACTGGTGAACGCGCCAGAGACCGTGAGCGCTGAAGAAAAGGACCAGAACAACCGCCAGGTGCGCCAACGTGCCATGATGGTGGAAGTGCCCACAGCAGACATCAACACCCTGGCGATTGCTCAATCGCAAGGGGAGCTGTTTGTTGTACTGCGCAGCCCCGACGACGAAGAAGTGCCCAATGTGGCGCTTTACCCCAAAGCTGACACAGTCATCAAGCCGGTTCAGGCAAAAACAGCAACGGGCAAATCCGCACCGACTGGGGCAACAGCCGTTGAATTGTCCAACAGCGACAAGGCATACGCCGGCATGTCATTGGGCAACACGGTGCTGCCAGGAAGCGCGAACACCAAAGAAAACAAAAAGGCACCACAAACCGCACAACGCCGTGCTGAAAACACACCACCGCTGGTGGAGGTGATACGCGGTGGTGAAATCTCCCGGGAACAAGCGCGATGAACACAAACAAAAACATGAACCGCCATGCCCTTGGACTGTTGACAGCCGTGCTGGCCAGTGCGTTGCTGGCCCTGCCCGCCACTGCCCAAAACGCGCCGGAACAAGCCAAGAGCAATGCGGGCAATACAGCGCCTTTTGTGCTCACCGTGAGTACGGGCTTCCAGAAAATTGTGAGCCTGCCAGGCGTACCGGCCCGTGTGTCCATTGGCGACCCAAGCATCGCATCCGTGACTGTGCTTAGCCCCACGGCCAGCGCAGGACGAGGCGCTGGTGTGTTGGTGACAGGTCTGAAAACCGGATCGACCTCCCTGTTGATTTGGGATCGCGGTGCCAGCAAGGCCCGCGTGATCACCGTGGCCGTGACCGGAAAAGCCGCAGAGACCATTTCGACGCTGAAGGATTTGAACCTGGAAACCGACGGGCAAGTGCTGAAACTGTCTGGCTCAACGCCGAACATAGGAAGCTACCAGCAAGCGCGGGAAAGCCTCACGCGCACCAAGGACGGCAGCCCGCCCGCTGAGCTGATCGACCAAGCCACAATCAAGACCTCTGGCACCGTGCAGGTGGATGTGAAAGTGGTTGAATTCACACGCAGCGAATTGCAAAGGCTGGGCATCAACATCACAGGCCAGGTCAATGGCGGCGGGTTCACCTACTCGATTGCAGGACCGGCCTCCAGCAGTGCATCAGGCGTTTCAAATGCCTTCTCGCTGGCCTTCAACAGTGCCGCCTGCGTGGGCAGCACGGCCGTCGGGGTTGGTGCATGCGATCTCATCTCGGGGCTCAATCTTCTGCAATCCGATGGATACGCCAAGGTGCTGGCTGAACCCTCACTGATCGCGCAATCCGGCCAGGACGCATCTTTTCTGGCTGGTGGAGAAATACCCATTCCCGTCCCATCGGGCAATGGCACCATCGGGATTGAGTACAAAAAGTTCGGCATCGGACTGGCCTTCACACCCACGATTCTTTCCAACAAAACCATTGCCTTGAAAGTCTCTCCGGAGGTGAGTGACCTTGACTTTTCGCGAGGAACATCAATCCAGGGGATTCTGGTACCAGCCATCTTGACGCGGCGGGCAACCACCACCGTGGAGCTCGGTGAAAACCAAAGCTTTGTGATTGGCGGACTGATCAGCCGCAACATCATTGCAAACGCCAACAAAGTGCCCTGGCTGGCTGACATTCCCATTCTGGGTGCATTTTTCAAGAGCAATTCCTACAGCCGCGAAGACAAGGAATTGCTGATCATTGTGACGCCCCGGTTTGTGAAGCCACGCGACGCCGCAGCACCCGCGCTGGCCCTGCCAGGCGAGAACGTCGGCATGCGCCCCCGCAGCGTGTGGGGGCAATTGTTCCTGCCCTCCAAAGGCGAGCCCGTGCCTGGGTTTTCCAGCAAGTAAGGGGGGCACTCATGCAAACCAGCATACCCCGAATATTGTTCATCAGCGGATCGGACGCCAACTGGCTTTGGCTGTCTGACGCGCTGGGCGACCGGTTCATGCTGGTGCGTGAATCGGGCACGTTCAGCGAAATCACCAAACGCGTGGGCCTGGTCTCGCCCAGTCTGGCGGTGGTGGATTATTCACCCCAAGTGGGGTTGGATGCCAGCCTGGTGGTGAAAGAGCTTCGTGACCTTGCGCCAGACCTGCCTGTGGTGGCCATGGGTTCCAAAGACTCCACCGAAGCGGTGGTGAATGCGCTGCGCTCTGGTGTGAAAGACTTTTTAAGCCTGGACAGCAGTGCCGGCGAGGCGGTCAAGATATTGACCGGTGTGCTGGAGAAGGCCCCCCAAACCCAACAAGAGAGCAAAGGGTACGCCCTGGTTGTGCTGGGTGGGCGGCAAGGCGTGGGGTCCACCACGCTTGCTGTGAACCTTGCAGCCCAACTGGCGCGCAGGCATGAAGGGGAAACCCTGCTGCTGGATTTCGGCTTGCCGCTGGGCGATGGCCTTGTGCATCTGCCCGCTGAAGACAAACAGGGGGCGATGGACTTTGTCGAATGCGTTCGCAACCTGAAAAGGTTTGATGCCACACTGGCCAAAACAGCATTCAGAAAAAACATCCAGACGGGTGTGGCCATTCTGTCGCTGCCACGCAATCTGGCCGACCTGCGTGACATTTCTGCGTCGGATGCCTTGAAATTCCTGAATCTTATCAAGTCGTTTTTCCAAAACATCGTGATTGACCTGTGCGGCTTTTCCAACCTGGAATTTGTCGCCAGCCTGCTGCGAAGCGCAGACAGCACGCTGGTTCTGACCCCTCAATCGGTGCCGGGCATTGTGACTGCGGCCGAGTTGATCAAGAGCCTCAACGACAAAGGCATTGCCACCAAAACCTTTGAACTGGTGGTAACGCCCTATCACAAGGATGTCGCGCTGGATGCCGACTCCATCGCTCGCAAGCTTGGGATAGAAAAGGTACACACCCTGCCGGACCGACGCTCTGCATTGATCAACGCGGTCAATGGCGGGCAGGTCATTTCGGTGACGGACAGCAAAGACCCCTATTCGAAGGCCGTTGCAGACATGCTGGAGCGACGCATGGCCAATCGCCGCAGAAACGAGTCAGCCGATGGGCTGAGCTCGACCTTGAAGAAGTGGTTCAGCAAATGAGCGAGATCATTTTCGGACAGGAGATTCCCGCCCCACGGCCATCCAGCGACCTGCCAGGCCAGGCAAGCCCGGTCAGCGACACAGCGCCTGAAGAAAGGCTGGAATTTGCAGCCCCCACCAGCAGCGACATTGATTCGGCAGTGCTCCACGATGTGAAGGAAATGGCCCATGAGCACATCCTGGCCATCATCGAGAAAAAAGGCGCAACCTTTGCAAAAATGGACAACAAGGCCCTGGAGAAGTTTATCCAGGGAGAAGTTCAAAGCCTGATTTATGGCAAGCAAATTCCCCTGAACGACACCGAGGTGGCCCATGTGGCGGACTCGTTGTTCAAGGAAATCGCTGGCTTTGGTCCACTGGAAGACCTGCTCTCGGAGCCTTCCGTGGAAGACATCATGATCAATGGATACAAAGACGTGTATGTATCCAGGATGGGCCGCATGGAACGTGTGCAAGCCAGGTTTGTGGACAACGCACACCTGCTGCGCATTGTGCGACGCATTCTGGCGCCGCTGGGAAGGCGGCTGGACGAGTCCAGCCCCATGGTGGATGCACGCCTGCCCGACGGAAGCCGGATCAACGTCATCATCTCCCCGCTGGCACGCGATGGCGTGGTGGTGTCCATTCGCAAATTCCGCAGCACACCGCTGCGTGCCGAAGACCTGATGGGCCTGGGCACCTTTGACGCTCGCCTGTATGAATTGATGCGCGAGGCCGTGCGAAAACGTTGCAACCTCGTGGTCAGTGGTGCAACCTCCACCGGCAAAACATCGATGCTCAATGTGCTTGCCGAGTTCATTCCGGCGGGCGAGCGGATCATCACGATTGAAGACACTGCCGAACTGCAACTCAATCACCACCATGTGGTCCGGCTGGAAAGCCGCCCAGGCGGCCACGAAGGTGCCGGAGCCATTTCCATTCGAGACCTGGTGAAGAACAGCCTGCGCATGCGACCGGACCGGGTGGTGGTGGGTGAAGTGCGTGGGGCAGAGGTGCTGGACATGCTGCAGGCGATGAGCACAGGCCATGACGGTTCGATGGGCACGATACACGCCTCCACCCCGCGTGATTGCCTGCACCGCCTGGAGATGCTGTCCGGTTTTGCGGGGTTCACCGGCAACGAGATGAGTTTGAGAAGACAAATTGCATCTGCACTGGACCTGATTGTTCAAATCGTACGACTGCCCTCTGGCAAGCGACGGATTTACAGCATCACCGAAGTGGCGGGCATTGTAGACGACAATATTTTGCTGCAAGACCTCTACCGCCATGAAAGCCGCCTGGGGCCGGATGGCCAGGAACTGGACAACTGGTTGCCCGTGGTGCCTTACCCCAAAAACCCGAAAATCTCGCACATACGCCTGACATGACCTTCGGACTGATCGCCGCCGCGCTGGTTTTTATCTCTCTGGCCATCCTGCTTCTGGGCAAGGGCTCGGAGGAAGAGTCACGCAGGCTGGCGGAAACACGGCTGGACATCGCACTGAGTCATTCCAGGGACCCGCTGGCCCTGGAGAAAGACCCCCTGAAGAAAAAGTATGTGCCCCAATGGGTCACGGACAGCCTGATATCCGCAGGGCTGACAGTCAACCGGGCACTGGGCATGCGGATTGCCCTGATTCTTTTTGTACCGATGTTGGCGGGCCTGGTGTTTCGTGGCGCAGCCAGTGCCATCGGCGTGCTCATGCTTGCCATGCTGGGCGTGACAGCTTACGTGCTGTACAAACAACGCAAGCGGCGCCTGCTGATGCTGGGCCAGTTGCCCAACTTTCTGGATGGGGTCGTGCGGGTAAGCGCAGTGGGGTACAGCTTGACCGTGTCTTTCAATACCGCCCTTGAAAACGCTGAACAGCCACTGAAAGAGGCGCTTGGACTGGCCGTGCAAATGCAATACGCAGGGCTTGAACTCGACCAGGCCATGCACCGTCTTGCCCGTGTATATGGCCTGAGCGAATTCAAGCTGATTGCCTCTGTGGTGGCCTTGGCACTCAACTACGGTGGCAAAAGCGACATTTTGCTGGGCCGACTTGCGCAATACCTGCGGGACCGCGAGCAACACCACCAGGAAATGCTTGCGATGTCATCGGAAGCCCGCATGTCTGCCGTGTTCATGTGCTGCCTGACCCCTGCACTGGCGGGCATCATTTTGACGCTGAACCCTGCCTACCTTGGAACCATGTGGAGTGACGACACGGGGCGGATGCTGCTCGTGGTCGCAGCCATACTCCAGGTGTTTGGTGCCGCCATCATTTACCGCATGGTCAAAAGCATTTGAGGGGGCACACATGCCGCGCGATCAACTGTTACTGATGGGTATTTTTCTCCTTGGCCTGGGTTTTGTGGGGCTGGCGTGGAGCATCTATCGCCAGGCAAGCCAGAAAGAAAAAGCCCTTGAACGCATCGAGGAATTTCTCGACAAACGGCGGCGTGTTCAAAACACGGTGGCTGCCCGCAACCAGGTGCCCACCGCAGCGCTCACAGGTCGCATCGACCGCCTGGGGCATCAATTCTCCCAGACCAAAGCGTTCAGTTATTTCATTGAAGACGAGGACAAAAAACTGCTCGGCAAGGCGGGCTTTGGCACCGAGGAAGACTTGAGCCGCTATGTGCTTTTGCGCATTGCCCTGGCGTTGCTTGGTTTGGCTTTTGGGTTGTATCTGAATTGGGACAAGGGTTTTGGTGCCATTCAGATGATTCAGGTGATTGCCGTGGTGGGCATTGGGTTCATGGGGCCGAAGTGGTTGCTCAAGGCCATTGGGGAAGGACGAGAGGCTGCCTTTGAGCGCGAGCTGGTGGCGATTGTAGATGTGATGCGCTTGTTGCAGGGTGTGGGCTTGAGTGTGGACCAATCGATTGAAATCATGTCGACCCAGTTGCGCGACCTGGTGCCAATCACTGGACGGATGCTTTACCGGCAACGTGCACAGGTAAAGTCTGGTGTGCCATGGAACCAGATCCTGAAAAAAATCAGCAACGTGTATTCCAGCGATGAATTCAAATCCTTTGTGCAGGTGATAGGTCAAATCGAAAAATATGGCGGTGCCGTCCAGGAACCATTGAAACAGTTTTCCGATCGCCTCATTGAAAAAGAAAGGGCGAGCGCCAAAGAGACCATGGGCAAGCTGACTGTTAAACTGACGGGTGTGATGGTGATCACCATGTTGCCTGCATTGCTGATCATGACAGGCGGGCCGGGTATCATCTCCATCATCCGGGCATTTGAACGAGTTGGAGGATAAGGCCGTGACAGCCGTGAACAAATCAATGACACCTGCGCAAACCATGCTGTTGTGCACCGTGGCCGCGGCCTTGTTGCTGAGCGCCTGTGCTGCCCCCACTCGCCAGCAAGCCACGGCAACGCCAGGTATTCAGGAATCACGCATACAAACAAACACCGACAGTGTGTCTGCCCCGCAACAGGCCATGATCGAAGCCCAGCGGCAGGAAGACCTGCGGGAAGATGAGGAGCTCAAACGCGGGCGCGCAGAGCGCGAGCGAACCATTCACCTGAAGCTGGTGCAAACCATGCTTCAGCAAGACAATGCTTACGCCGCACTTGCCCACCTGGATGCCTACGACCAGAAGTGGGGTGCCAATCGAGAAAGCCGTCAATTGCGGGCCGATGGCCTGCGCAAAACCAGTCAGCTTGACCAGGCAGAACTCATATACAAAAGCCTGCTCAGCGGCTCAGAACCCAACAAACTGGGCCCCGTGTGGTACGGCTTGGGCAAGGTGGCCATCGAGAGAGGTGACCTGAAGACCGCAGGTGTGCGGCTGGAAAAATCAGTGCAGGCTGATCCGCTAAACACCACCGCACACGCGGACCTGGGTTTGGTTTATTTGCTGGAAGGCAAGAAAGAGCCTTCCTACAACACCCTGATGAAGGCGAATCAACTGTCCAACAACGACCCGAACATCTTGGCCAACCTGGCGCTTTGGGGCCTTGTTTTTGATGACTTCAACATGGCCATGGACATTGCAGACCGCCTGCAATGGACAGAAGGCACACGCAACCGCGTCATGGCGCAGGCCAACACCATCAAACGGCGCATGAACAACCAAGGAAACTGATCATGAAAACACGGCTTTCCCAACTCATCATTGCGCTGTTGATGCAAGCCCCACTGCTGGCAGCCGCGCAGGACTCTGCGAACAACCCAGCCCAGGGCGGGACCACCGATGCACAAACCGGCGCCAGCACGCGTGCATGGCTGAAGGAACAGGCGGAGGGGAGCAACCGCGGCGAAACAGAACCCTACCGCGCAGAATCGGCAGGCAAGGCGTACCGGGCTTACATGGATTCCATCGGCGCAAAAAACCAGGCGCCCGCCAGCTCCCAACTGTCCACCATCAGCACCAAATAACAGGCACTGTGCTTCACCTGCTCATTCGCCTGCTGTCATTTTTTTCCGGAAAGCCACTGGTCACGCCAGAGCAGCTTGAAAGCATTCGGGCCGAACTTGAGGCGTCCCACGCCAGACAGCAAGCCCTGGAGGCTCTCAACGGCAAGTTGCGCGCACAGGCCAAAGCTCAGCAACAGGAATTCGAACAGCAGCAGCATGCCCTGCACGTTGCACATGGGCAGCAACTGCAAGCCAAGCAGCTGGAGTTGTCTACCCTGAAAGAAGCCTATGAGCAATTGTCCCAGGGTGTGGACCTGGAATCGAAGCGCCAAATGCAGGAAACGGATGCCCTGCTGAACCAGCTCAACTGGGTGTCTGGCACCATCGCCCACGACTTTCGGGCGCCTTTGCGAGCCATTGATGCCTACTCATTTTTTTTGGCGGATGACCTGGGCAGCAATGCACCACCAGAGGCCGAAAAATCACTGGAAGAAATTCGCAGAAACGGCAAACGCATGGGTGTTTTGCTCGATGCCTTGATCGAGTACCTCCGCCTTGGGGTTTGCCCGCTGAATCTTCAAATGCACTCACTTCAGGAGACACTGGAACAAGTGTTGGCAGAGCACTTTGATTTCAGCCCGGTGCCAATTGAGTTGAAGGTTAACAGCCACCGGAAATTCGATAAACCGCTGATCATGCGAATGTTCAAAGAACTCATCGACAATGCCGTGAAGTTTTCTCATGGCGTGCAAAATCCCCGTGTGCTGATTCGGCAACCAGATGAACACACACTTGAAATCATCGACAACGGCGTGGGCTTTTCCGAATCCCACGACGCCCAAAAATTCCAGCTCTTCCACCGCATGCATGGCAATGACGAGTTTGAGGGCGAAGGCATTGGCCTGGCCACCGCAGAACGAATTGCCTCGCGTCACCACTGGGCATTGAAATTGCACCGTGTGGCTGGCCAAACCGTGGCCAGCCTGCACATGCCTGAGCGTTAAACCACACGGGCCATCAGGTCCAGCAAACCGGGCAACTCACCCAAGCCGCGCCTGGGCAAGGCATTTTTCACCTTGAACTCTTCTTTGGAAGAATCCACCAATGCAGCGCTTGGGCCGGGATTGGGCAGATTCTTGAACACCAAAACAATCGGTGTGATGGCTGTTTCACCCCGAATCAGGCTGCACCCAATCTGGTTGCCGGTCAACTGCACCAGACTGCCAGCGGGGTATATGCCCAGCTGCTCCAGCACAATGGCCGTGAAACCACTGGTCAGCGCATCTGCATGGGCAAACAGGTCCTTCACCGCCTGCTCGGCGGTGAAGTTGTTGCGGTAGTCACGCTGTGCCATGCGGGCGTTGAATGAGTCGCAAACACTCAACAACACCGCACCGGGATTGGAATTGCGGACCTGGCTCGGATACCCCGACCCATCGGGCAGTTCATGATGCATGCGGACCGTCTCAATCCACAATTCGTCTTTCACGCCCAGCAAGGTCAATTTGTTGGCGCTTTGCTCAGGATGTTTGCGGATTGTTTCTCGCTGGTCGCGGCTCAAGGGCTCCTTTTGATCGCGCAATCGGGCTTGCAGGGTCAACATGCTCAGGTTCATGGTGAGTGCGGCCTTGAGGTAAGACTGCAACTCCGCCTCCCCAAACTGTTTGCTGCACACCCCGGCGCGCACCAGTGTGAGTGCCACCAACAAGTGATGCATCACAGGATAGTCATCGGCGGTGTGCCAGGCGAGGTAAGCATAAGCGAGGTCGAAGTGATGAAGGGCGATGCGCTCAAAGCGTGAGGCGACTTCATTGATCACCGGCACAAAGGTGTAGGGGTCCTCTTCCATCAACGCTTTGGATAGAACGCGGTGTGCGCAGGCCAACTCATCAAACAGATCGCGCGCCTGCAGGTAAAGCAATGTGGACTGGTTGAGCTCGCCCTCCAGCGCAATCAGGCCTTCTTGACCCAGATGCTGCCCAGGCTGAAGCTGGCGACCAGATCGCAAATAAACATGTTCAGGCGATAGGGATTTTCTGTGAATCAGGGATTGAATCGCAGAACCATTGGAAATGTTGATCAACATGCAGGGTCTCCTGGTGAACATACAGGTTCACGGCCACAGCTTGATGTTCCGGATCGCCCAGGTGGTGGGCCCAAAACAGGGGATCTTGCAAACTGGCTGAAAAAACAAGGCTTATTCAGCACCTCGTACCCGGATCAAAAATGGGACATTGTTAAATGACGAAAGCTTGTGGACATTGCCATGCAAACCATTGAATTGAGTGCAACCGCCCCTTATGAGCATTTTCCATCCGATGTGGTGGAGCTGCAGGCCATGCATTGTGTGGATGCCGAACACACGGATTTGGACGATGCACTGGCCAGGCTGGTGCAAGCCGTTCGGCAAAGTGGGCTCGACGACGGCATGGAAGCCCTGGGCACCCTGCTTGCCTACATGGAAACCCTTGAAAAAAACCAAGCCCGGCAAACCGCCAACGACGCCTGGATCACCTTGAGCAATCCGCTCACCATGAGCGTCTGAACTGACGTCGCCTGCGCACCAACTGCAAAAACAACACCCCCAAAGCAACAAACCCGAGGCCACTCCACATGGGCAGGGAAAGGCCCAACAGTGGCGGGTAAGCGTCGGTGCACAAACCATCCGCCACAAACATGTCTGGCCATACACGAACCCATGGCAAAGCGTTCAGTTTCAGTTGCAGTGGGTCAACACCGCAGGTTTGCAAGGGGTTGGCCAACACCCACACATGGTAAGCAGCCGTGGCCAAGCCGACGCCAATTCCCACCAGCGTCAACAGGCCACTGAACCTGCCCGCCATGGAACGGGGCGCTGTGCAGGCCAAGCCCAAAAAACCCGCCAAGGCCAAGAGGTAGCCGTAGCGCTGAACGATGCACAGCGGGCAGGGAAACCAGCCCTTGCTGACCTGAAGGTACACGGCTGCCGCCAAAGCGGCCACACAAATTGCCGCGCCCAGGAGCGCAAGCCCCCCATTGTTTGATTTGTTCATGGTGATTTATTCAGCCTGCATCTTGACCCACGCGCTGGTGTCGTCGAAAACCTGCCGCATGGTTTGCAAAAATTCGAGTGTGGTTGGCCCCAAAGGGTTGTGTTCCATGCACAAAAAAACAAAACGCAGACGCTTGAAACCAATCGTGCCTGCCGCACCAGCACTTCGATGTGCCATGGACTTGAACGATTTTTCATCCATGCCCAAAGGATCGAATCCATCGGAGAACCAAAGCTCGCGGGTTTCATCAAAAAACTCCAGCGCAAAATCCTGGAGCATTTCCAAGCCCAGCTCAGAGCACAAGCGTCCCCATTGATCATCATCGATCAATGGTTGCTCCTGCAGGGCGCTGTGTGTGTACATGGCCGTTAATCCCTTGATGTTTTATTTGCCTTTTATCGTTCAAGGATACCCTTTGTACGAACAAACCGACACGTCAAAACACCTATACTTGGTGGGTTAACGTTGAATTTTTGCAACCCCTCTGTATGCGCAACGCCCTCGAACAACTCAAGGATGCCACCACGGTGGTGGCCGACACCGGTGATTTTCAGGCCATGGCCGCCTTTTTGCCCCGGGATGCCACCACCAACCCCTCCCTCATTCTGAAAGCGGTGCAAAAGGCAGAGTACCAGCCGCTCATGACCCATGTGAAACAGGCATACGCCGCAGAGTCGCTCTCCCTTCAAACCGATCGCCTGCTCGTGGCTTTTGGCTGCCAGATTTTGAACATCATCCCAGGCCGGGTGTCCACCGAAGTGGATGCCCGCCTGTCCTTTGACACGCAGGCCACCATTGAGCGGGCCAGGCGAATTGTGGCTTTGTACAAGGCCGAGGGCATCGACACTGAAAAACGGCTGTTGATCAAGATTGCCTCCACCTGGGAGGGCATCGAGGCAGCGCGAGTGCTGGAACAAGAAGGCATTCACTGCAACCTCACATTGCTGTTTGCACCCATACAGGCGCACGCTTGCGCAAGGGCTGGCGTGCAGCTCATCTCGCCCTTTGTGGGGCGCATTTACGACTGGTACAAAAAATCGGCGGGTGCGCAGTGGGATGAAGCTTCGCGCGCCGGTCTGAATGACCCCGGCGTGCAATCGGTGCGGCGCATTTACGCCTACTACAAGCAGAACAACATTCGCACCGAGGTGATGGGTGCCAGCTTCCGGAATGCAGGGCAAATTCGGGCCCTGGCCGGTTGTGATTTGCTCACCATCAGCCCGGAGCTGTTGGCCGAGTTGCAAGCCGACCACCAGCCCTTGCAGGTGGACTTGAACGCGCAATGGGCACAGGCTCAACCGCGCGAACAGTTCCCCGATGGCGAAGCGGCCTTCCGATTTGAATTGAACGCCGACGCCATGGCCACTGAAAAACTGGCCGAAGGCATTCGCGCTTTCGTGAAAGATTCCATGACGCTGGACGGCCTGCTGCAGGCTTAGTTACAAATTTAAACAGCCCCCTGCCTGCGCAGTTGGGCAATGGCCTCAGCGCTGTAGCCCAGGTCTTGCAAGACGGCGTCGGTGTGCTCCCCAAGGGCCGGGCCCAGCCAGCGGGTTTGGCCCGGGGTGTCGCTCAATTTGGGCACAATGCCGGGCACCTTCAGGGTGCGTTCACCAAAGGGGTGTTCTTCAATCATGTGGCGTGCCGCAAACTGCGGGTCGCGCACAATGTCTTCAATGCTGTAAATTTTGCTGGCTGGCACATCGGCGGCTTGCAACACGGCCAGCGCTTCATCGATGGGGCGCTGGGCGCACCAGTCGGCGATGGTCTTGTCGATTAAGTCGGTGTGGCGCACGCGCCCATCGTTGCTTGCCATCTCGGGGTTGCTGGCAAAATCACCACGCCCAATCGCCTGCATGAGGCGTTTGAAAATGGCATCGCCATTGCCGCCAATCACAATGTAACCACCACACCGGCAGGTGTAGGTGTTGGATGGCACAATGCCCGGCAGGCTTGCACCGCTGCGCTTGCGCACCACACCGGCAAAATCAAACTCGGGCAACAGGCTTTCCATCATGTTGAACACCGACTCGTAGAGAGCCACATCCACCACCTGGCCTTTGCCGGTTTTGTTGCGGTGTTGCAAGGCCATCAGCGCACCAATCACCGCATGCAAACCGGCCAGCGAGTCGCCAATCGAAATACCCACACGCACGGGTGGGCGATCCACGTCGCCGCTCAAAAAGCGCATGCCCCCGATGGACTCGGCAATGGCGCCAAAACCGGGGCGGTCTTTGTAGGGGCCGCTTTGCCCGTAACCGCTCAAACGCACCACGATCAGACCGGGGTGGAGCGCCAGCAATTCATCGGGGCCAAGCCCCCATTTTTCGAGTTGACCCGGGCGGAAGTTTTCCACCAGAATGTCTGTGCGTGCAATCAAATCCCGCAGCACCTTCAGGCCATCGGCATCCTTGAGGTTCAGGGTGATGGACTTTTTGTTGCGGGCCTGCACCGCCCACCACAGGGAATTGCCCTCGTGCATCACCCGCCATGTGCGAATGGGGTCGCCTGTGCCGGGGGTTTCTACCTTGATCACCTCGGCACCAAATTCGCCCAGCATGCGGCTGGCAAACGGGCCGGCAATCAGGGTGCCAAGTTCCAGCACGCGAAGGCCCGCCAAGGGGCCTTGGGGCTGCTCAGTGTGGGGCGCATCGGGTGAGTGTTCTGGCATGGAAAAGAAATTTCAAAAATCGTGGTCATTGCCCAGGGGGCGGCGGTCCAGCAATGCACGTGCCACCGTGCTGGGGTCGGTGTATTCAAGCTCGCCACCCAAGGGCACGCCGCGCGCCAGGCGGCTGACACTCAAACCCAGGCGACGAATGCGATCGGTCAAAAACACAGCCGTTGCTTCGCCCTCGTTGGTGAAGTTGGTGGCCAAAATCACCTCGGCCACCTCGGAATCCCCCAAACGCTGGCTGAGCCTGGGCCAGTCAAGGGATTCGGGGTGTACGCCATCCAGCGGCGAGGCGCGCCCCATCAACACATAGTAAAAGCCACGGTAGGTTTGAGTGTTCTCGATGGCGGCCAGGTCGGCCGGGGTTTCTACCACACACAACAGTCGCGGATTGCGGCGTGAATCGCTGCAAATGGCGCACACGTCGCTGTGGCTGAAATTGTTGCATCGTGCGCAGTGCTGTATCTCGGCCACAGCCTTCAGCAGGGATTGACCCAAGGCTGTGGCGGCCTGCCGGTCGTTTTGCAACAAATGAAAAGCAAGCCGCTGCGCCGACTTGGGGCCCACACCGGGCAGCCGTTTGAAGGCCTGCACCAGATCCACCAAGGGATCCAGGCCTTCAAAGGCATCGGGCACCGAGCGGGTCATCAGAATGGCATTTTAAAACCAGGGGGCATGGGGAAGCCTGCGGTGACCGAGGCCATTTTTTCCTGCATGAGGCTCTCGGCCTTGCGCACGGCGTCGTTGAACGCGGCCGCCACCAAGTCCTCCAGCATGTCTTTGTCGTCGGCCAGCAAGCTGGGGTCAATGTTGACGCGCTTCACATCGTGTTTGCAGGTCATGAGCACCTTGACCAAGCCACCACCGGACTGGCCTTCCACCTCCAGGGCTGCAATTTCGGCCTGCATCTTGGCCATTTTTTCCTGCATTTGCTGGGCCTGCTTCATCAGGCCGGCCAATTGGCCTTTCATCATGTTCATGTTGCGGTTCTCCGGTTATACGTCGGCAGGGCCAGTGTCTTTGAGGCTTCGTTCAGACCCTGAGACCACGGTGGCCCCCATCAGGTTCTGGATGTCTTTCAAAAAAGGGTCGCCCTGCAGGGCTTGTTTGGCACCCACCAAGGCTTGCCTGCGATTTTCGGTTTGCACGGCATGGGCGGTTTGCTGTGCCTCGCCAAACTGCATTTGCAGTTTGACCGTGCATTGATAGTGTTCTGAAAGTTGCGCCTCCATGCGGGTCACCATGCTGGCTTCGGTGTATGGCTTGATGGCCGTGCGCAGCGCAATGGCCAACACCTCGCCATCACGGTTGGCCTGCACCAGCTCCGCTTGCACCAAAGCCTGCCGCACCAGCCCTTTGGCGGGGATGGACTGAGACACTTGCGGCCAGTTGGCTGCGGTGGGAAGTTCGCTTGGACTTTCAGACGCATGGGCTGTTTTGACTGCCGCAACGGCCTTGGGCGGGTTGGGCGCCAAAGCCCGGGTGGTGGCGCTGAGGCTGGCTGAAGACTGCGGCGCAACTGCAGGCGCTGCTTGTGCAGGCAGGGGCACCGGCCGTGCGGGTGCAGCCGCCGGCTGGTTGGCAGGGGCCGAGGCGGCCACGGGCACGCCTTGCCCCCCCGGCTTGAAGGCCAGCATGCGCACCAGGGCCATGGAAAAGCCGATGGATTCTTCGGGCGCCAGGTGCAGCTCTGCACGTGCATGGGTGGCAATTTGATAAAACAGTTGCAGGGTTTCCGGGTTGAAACTGCCCTGCAGGCTGGCCAAGGCGGCCTGGTCGGGGTCGGATTCATCGAGCCCGCCTGCAAAATGGGCCACCGACAAGCGGTAGCTGATGGCGGCAAGCTCGTCCAGAATGGCTGCAAACGGCGCGCTGGCCACTTCCAGTGCCCGGCTCAACTCCAGCAATGTTTTGCCGTCGCCCTGGGCCAAGGCCTGCAAAATTTGATGCACCACCTGTTGATCCACCGCGCCCAGCATGGTGCGCACCGTGGCTTCGGTGACCTGGCCCGCACTGTAGGCAATGGCTTGGTCAGTCAGCGAGAGCGCATCGCGCACGCTGCCTCGGGCCGCTTTGGCCAAGAGTCGCAACGCACCGGGCTCATGGGCGATGTTTTCCTGAGTCAATATGTGCCCCAGGTGGTCTGCCAATTGATCTGGAGGCAATTGGCGCAGCGCAAACTGCAGGCAGCGCGACAGCACCGTGGGCGGGATTTTTTGCGGATCGGTGGTGGCCAAAATGAACAGCACATGCCCCGGCGGTTCTTCCAGGGTTTTCAACATGGCATTGAAAGCACTGGTGGACAGCATGTGCACTTCGTCAATCACATAGACCTTGTAACGGCCTGCGGTGGGGGCGTACATCGCGTTTTCCAGCAAGGCACGCATTTCGTCCACGCGGGTGTTGGTGGCGGCGTCCACTTCAAGCAGGTCCACAAAGCGACCCTGCGCAATTTCCTGGCAGGCCTGGCACACGCCACAGGGGGTTTTGGAAATGCCCTGCTCGCAGTTGACCGCTTTGGCCATGATGCGCGCGATGGTGGTTTTGCCCACACCGCGAGTGCCGGTGAACAGGTAGGCGTGGTG
>DASUEC010000063.1:0-6613 GCA_036275255.1 Limnobacter sp.
ATCCGGATATGGCGCCCACTGTGGGTGCCCATCCGGATTTACGCCGCCAATCTTTTGTCATAGGGAGGGCTTGTGAGCCGCAGACGAGTTGTTGTTACCGGTTTGGGCATAGTAAGCCCGGTGGGTAATTCTGTTGACGAGGCATGGGCCAACCTAACACAGGGCCGCTCTGGCATTGCCACAATTACCCGCTTCGACACCGAGGCGCTCAGCGTCAAAATCGCTGGTGAAGTCAAGGGTTTTGATGTTTCACAGTACATCCCTGGCAAAGAAGCCGCCCGGATGGACACATTCATCCATTATGGCTTGGCGGCAGGCATTCAGGCGTTCAAAGATTCTGGCCTGGAAGTGACCGAGCAAAACGCCGAGCGCATTGGCGTGAGCATTGGCTCTGGCATTGGCGGTTTGCCGATGATTGAGGACACGCACAGCGACCTCATCAACAAGGGCTACCGAAGAATTTCTCCTTTCTTTGTGCCGGGAAGCATCATCAATATGATTTCTGGCCACATGTCGATCATGTACGGCCTAAAAGGGCCCAACATTGCAATGGTGACTGCCTGCACAACCGGCACCCACTCGATTGGTGAGGCTGCACGAATCATTGAGTACGGGGACGCCGACGTGATGATCGCAGGCGGTGCCGAATCCACTGTCTCCCCGCTGGGCATCGGTGGTTTTGCAGCCATGCGTGCCTTGTCGACCCGGAATGAAGATCCTGCGGCTGCGAGCCGCCCATGGGACAAAGACCGCGACGGTTTTGTGCTGGGTGAGGGTGCTGGTGTGCTGGTTCTGGAAGAGTACGAGCATGCGAAAAGGCGCGGTGCAAGAATTTACGGTGAGGTGGCTGGCTATGGCATGAGTGCAGACGCAAGTCACATGACTGCACCATGTGCAGATGGCGATGGTGCGGCACGCTGCATGAAGGCTGCCCTTCGCAACGCTGGCATGAATGTGGATGATGTGGCCTATGTGAATGCCCACGGCACCTCCACCCCGTTGGGGGACGTGGCTGAGACCATGGCCGTGAAGCGCGCCCTTGGTGATCACGCCTATAAAACCGTGGTGAACTCCACCAAAAGCATGACGGGCCACCTGCTGGGTGCCGCTGGCGGTATTGAGGCGGTTTTCACCGCACTGGCTGTACATCACCAAGTGTCACCACCCACCATCAATCTGCATGAACCGGGCGAAGGCTGCGATTTGGACTACTGTGCCAATGTTGCCCGCGACCTGCACATCAAGCTTGCCCTGTCCAATTCATTTGGTTTTGGTGGTACCAACGGTACGCTGGCCATTGCGCGGGTGTGACGGAGTCATCTTGCAATCCAATATGGTGGGGGCCATTCCAGCTGAGTTTTGCATTCTGGCCAACCGGGTTCACTCCTGGTGGGGCTGGTTTGTCGGCAGGCGTCTGGCCATGCTGCGCTGTGTCGGCTTGAGCACCGAAGAAGAGCCGCTGGTGTTTTCCCCGCGCCTGTATCTGGAATCCGCATCATCGCTTGGTCAACAGCACCATTCTCCGTTGGTGCAGGTTGTTTTCAGGCGTGCCTACCTTTGCCCATGGGGCACCTTGCTGGATATTGCTCCCAAGTACCCTTGCACACAGGCGGACAAAATCACGGGTTGGTGGTTTGTCCGCTCGTCAGAAACTGGCCACAGCCCGCTGAGGCTTCTTCTGGATTGGCTGGATTATCGCTCACGCAGCCTGGGTCATCCTGGCTTGCGCGAGGTGTGGAGGGTGAATGTCCTCCGATAAAGACGAAGATCTTCTAATTGTTCAACGGGTTCAAGCGGGGGACAAACGCGCATTCAACCTGCTGGTCAACAAGTACCACCGCAGGGTGGGGCGCTTGCTCACACGCATGGTTAAAAACCAGGAGGACATCGAAGAAGTAGTGCAGGAGACCTTCATCAAGGCCTACCGCGCGATTGGTAATTTTCGGGGTGACAGCGCTTTTTACACCTGGATTTACCGGATCGCAATCAACACCGCTAAAAATCTGTTGGTAACCCAAGGGCGTCGACCTTCTACGCTAAAAGAGTCAATGGACGCCGACAATGAAACTTTTGAAGACAACGCTGCTCTTAGTAACATTGACACGCCCGAATCACTGCTTCAAACCAAGCAGATTGGGGAAGCGGTCAACGAGGCCATGATGGCCTTGCCAGAGGAGTTGCGGGCAGCCATCGTGATGCGAGAAATCGATGGCTTGAGTTATGAAGAGATTGCAGAGGCGATGGATTGTCCGATTGGGACGGTTCGTTCCCGCATATTCAGGGCACGTGAGGCAATCGCGACCCGCATCAAGCCCTTGCTTGAACCCAAAGGCAGCAAACGCTGGTAAATGGTGAGTGAAATCATGGAACGCAAAGAGCAAATGTCAGCCATCCTGGATGGGGAGTTGGAAGAAGACCAGCTTCGATCGGCGATTCGATCCCTCAATCCGGACGACATGGCCACGTATGCATCTTATGCTTTGGTGGGGGACCTCTTGCGCGCCTCTGACATGATGCGTTTTCACTCGGGTTCTCTGGTGGACCGTGTGGAGGCGGCCTTGGAGCAGGAACCCACAGTGCTTGCCCCCCTGATGGCCACTGAGCAGGCCAGAAAAACCCGTCTGGCGCGGGCATTGGGACTTGGGCGGTCGCGTCGTTTGGTGGCATCCGTGGCGGCGATTGGTTTCTTCAGCTTTGCCTTGAACCAGGCGGTGCCACCGCAAGACAGCCAGCTTCAAATGGTGCGCACGGCGGCGGTTGTAGAAAGCGGTTTCACCGACGAGGAACTGGCCTTGTGGCAGGAATACTTCATGGCGCATCAACAAAACAGCGTGCGAAGCGGCCTGGCTGGTGTCTCCCCAATCGCGCGCGTGGAAGCTGACCGACCTTCTGTGAACAACACCGTGCGGGTGAATGTGGATGATGTTGAGGCCAGTGAGTGGATGAATGTGTGGGATTCCGCCGTCTATTCTCCCAATGGCGGTGTGCAGTTCAATTACGTGTCTTCCAGCCGCTGACGTATGAAGATGTCTGAATCGGTTCAAGCTGTCAGGCAATTCTTGTTCGCCTGTGCGATGTTGGTATTTGCGACGGCTGCCCAAGCCAAGGAGTCGCTTTGGGATCTGGTTTGGGCCAGTCATGAGCAGGCCAAATCGTTGAATTACTCTGGCCTGCTGGTGACGGAATCGGGTACTCATTCGCAAAGCAGCCGGCTTTTGCATCAGTCAACAAGTGCCGGGGAGTTCGAGGTGCTTGAGCGCCTCGACGGTCAGCCAAGCAAATGGATCCGTCACAATGATCAAATTCAGTGCATCATCCCCGACCGAAAGCTGATCCTGTCTGAGCGCCGCCAAACTTCTGTGGTGTTTCCAAGGGTGTTGGCGAATCAGGACGGCGGCATGATGCCAGAGAAGTTTTACACCATTGAAGAGTTGCCGGGCAAGCGTGTGGCAGGTCGTGCCACGCGTGTACTGCGCTTGAAGCCGAAGGACGATCTGCGGCATGAGTACCGCTTTTATCTGGACCGTGAGAACAAGCTGTTGATGCGGTCTGAGCTTTACTCCCCATCCGGGGAGGTGCTTGAGCAGGTTGGGTTCAAGGAAATTGCATTCAACGCATCACCCCTGCCAACCCCAGAGCTGGTGCAGGCTGGGCCTGGCTGGCGTGTGTCCAGCACCGAAATTCGCACCTTAACCCCCAGCGATTTGTCTTACGATTTGCCCGACATTGCGTTTGGTTTCAAGAAGACGAGCACGCTCTGCCGGGTCAAGGGTGGGGACAACCAGATCCACCAGACGGTGTATTCCGATGGTTTGTCCACCCTGTCGGTTTTTGTGCAAAAAACCCGGGACGGACAGACCATGCCTCAGGTGCCGTTGAGCCATGGGGCGGTCATGTCGCGGTCACAGGTTCAAGGCCAGCATCTGGTGACCGTATTGGGCGAAGTGCCGGACAAGACGCTTGACCTGTTCTTGCAATCTGTTCGATGGAAATCTCAATAACAAGGAAATTTAAATGAGATCGAAGGTGTTGAATTCCCGACCATGGATGATGATGCTTGCCGCGCTCGCGAGCGTGGTTTTTTGGGCGGCAACCCCCGCCAGCGCAAATGCTGCTGCGCGTGATTTGCCCGATTTCTCTGACCTTGTGGATCGGGTTGGTCCAGCCGTGGTCAATATCCGAACCACACAAAAGGTACCGCAAGGTGGTGCTCAAGGATTTCCCGGTTTTCCCGGCATGGATCCCAACGACCCCTTCTTCGAGTTTTTCCGGCGTTTTATGCCCCCCGGTGCTGTGCCAGGTCAACCACAACAAAATCCCCGTGCACCTCAACCTGAGCGTGAGGTTCCCGCTGGTGTGGGTTCCGGTTTTGTGATTGATTCAGAAGGCTTCTTGCTCACCAACCACCACGTTGTGGATGGTGCTGAATCCATCATTGTTACTTTTCCGGACAAACGCGAGTTCAAGGCCAAAGTGATTGGCTCGGATCAACGCACCGATGTGGCCTTGGTAAAAATTGAAGGCAAAGGATTTCCGTCGCTCAAAATCGGCGACGTCAACAAGACCAAAGTGGGTCAGTGGGTGGTTGCCATCGGCTCACCTTTCGGTCTGGAAAACTCAGTGACCGCGGGCATCATCAGCGCAAAGGGGCGCGATACTGGTGAGTATTTGCCTTTTATCCAAACCGACGTGGCGGTTAACCCGGGCAATTCGGGTGGCCCATTGCTGAATCTGGATGGTGAGGTGATTGGTATCAATTCCCAAATTTACAGCCGCACCGGCGGGTTCATGGGAATTTCCTTTGCAATTCCAATTGATGAGGCCATGCGCGTGGCCAAACAGCTTCGCGAAACGGGCAAGGTAAGTCGCGGTCGCATTGGGGTCGGGATTGGAGAGGTTGACAAAGATGTTGCCAAGGCTCTCGGTCTTGAGTCGACCATGGGCGCCCTGGTGGGCTCTGTCGGCAAGGACAGCCCGGCCGACAAAGCAGGGGTGATTGCTGGAGACATCATTTTGCGCTTCGATGGTAAGCGTGTTGAGAAAGCGTCCGATTTGCCGCGAATCGTGGGGGAGACCAAGCCAGGCTCCAAGGTGAACATGGTGATTTGGCGCAAGGGTGCTGAGCGAACGGTGCAAATCACGGTGGGTGAGTTTGAGAATGAGACGGCCAAGGGTTCAGCCAAACCTGCCGAAAAGCAGAAACCCGCTGAAGCGGACAAACTCGGTTTGACCGTTGCTGATCCCACAGCAGAAGAACGCAAAGCCCTTGGCGCAAGCGGTGGCGTGGTGGTGCGCAGCGCAACCGGTGTGTCCGCTGGTGCAGGCATGGCCCCTGGTGATGTGATCCTGCGTGTGGGCCGCACCGACGTGACATCTGCGTCTCAGTTTGGTGAGCTGGTGAAGGCCATACCCAAGGGGCAGGCGGTGCCCATGTTGGTGCGTCGCGGCGAAAATTCCTTTTTTGTGGTCATTACACCCTAAGGCCGTTGTGGTGCCATTGTGGTGGCAGCTCACAAATATGCTGTAAAGCAAGGCCCGATCGGGTAAAATGCAGTGTTAACGAATTTGTTCGGGGGCAGAGATGCCCCCTTTTTAATGATGCAGATGCAGCACATCCGAAATTTTTCCATCATCGCCCACATCGACCACGGCAAATCCACCCTGGCCGATCGGTTGATCCAGCGTTGTGGCGGCCTGAGCGACCGGGAAATGGACGAGCAGGTTCTTGACTCTATGGACATTGAGCGAGAGCGTGGCATCACCATCAAAGCCCAGACTGCGGCCCTGCATTACAAAGCCAAAGACGGCAACACCTATTTGCTGAATTTGATCGACACCCCAGGCCACGTGGATTTTTCCTACGAAGTGAGTCGTTCCCTGTCAGCCTGTGAGGGCGCGCTCTTGGTGGTGGATGCATCGCAGGGGGTAGAAGCGCAGACGGTGGCCAATTGCTACACCGCCATCGAGTTGGGTGTGGAGGTGTTGCCTGTGTTGAACAAGATGGACCTGCCGCAGGCCGATCCTGACACAGCGAAATCCGAAATTGAAGATGTGATTGGCATTGACGCCAGTGAGGCTGTGCCCATTTCGGCGAAAACTGGCCTGGGCATCGAGGACGTGCTTGAACTGGTGGTCAAAAAGGTTCCGCCAGCGCGTGGCAGCCGTGATGCGCCTCTGCAAGCGCTGATCATCGACAGTTGGTTTGACAATTATGTCGGTGTGGTCATGTTGGTGCGCGTCATCAACGGGGTACTCAACCGCAAGGACAAGATTCGTTTGATGGCCACGGGTGACACCTACACGGCCGATGATGTGGGTGTGTTCACACCCAAATCCATTGCACGGGATTCCCTCTCAGCCGGCGAGGTGGGCTATATCAATGCGGGCATCAAGGAACTCGAAAGCGCCAAGGTGGGTGACACCGTAACGCTGGCCAGCGCGCCTGCTGACAAGCCGCTGCCTGGGTTTAAAGAGGTGCAGTCCCAAGTGTTCGCGGGGCTGTTTCCGGTGGAGGCCAACCAGTATGAGGCGCTGCGTGAAGCGCTGGACAAACTCAAGCTCAACGATGCAGCCCTCAATTACGAACCCGAGGTGTCGCAGGCTTTGGGGTTTG
>DASUEC010000064.1:0-4007 GCA_036275255.1 Limnobacter sp.
ATCTGCGTCATCCAAACAATCGGAACGCCTTGAGAAGGAGCTGGCTCAATTGAAGTCCACCTCCCCGGTTGCGCCTGCAGCGCAAGAGTCCGCCAGCGCCCTGAATGCCCTGCCTTTGGGCCCAAGCCATGGAATTTGAAACCTGGTGGCTGATTCTTGTCCCCTTGATTTTCAGCCTGGGATGGGTGGCGGCACGCCTTGAGCGAAAATCGGACGTAAACGCCCGTGGCCAGTTGCCCGCATCGTACTTCAAAGGCGTGAACTTTTTGCTCAGCGAGCAGCCCGACAAGGCCATCGATGCTTTTCTGGAAGTGGCCTCGGTGGACACAAACACCGTGGAGCTCCACTTTGCACTGGCTAACCTTTTTCGCAAAAAGGGTGAGATTGATCGTGCCATTCGCGTGCATCAGTTTTTAACCACCCGCGAACAGATTCAGGCGGTTGATCGGGAAAAAGCCACCTATGAATTGGGCGTGGATTTTTTGCGGGCCGGTATCCTGGATCGCGCAGAGCAGGCATTTCACAGCCTCGCCAACTCTCACCTGAAAGCGGATGCTGCCCGACAATTGCTTGAACTGTATGAGCTTGAGAAAGCATGGGACAAAGCAATTGCTCAAGCGCACCGCCTGCGGGAGTATGGTGCGCCTGTGCCAGCAGGTGACATCGCACATTTTTATTGTGAGCTCGCCACGTACGCCATGGAACAAAAAGATTACGCGAGCGCCAAGGCCCAGCTAAAAAATGCCCTGCACACCGATGCCCAGAATGTGCGTGCGTCGTTGCTGTTGGGCGAAATTCATTTCATTCAGGGGGCGTATGAGGAGGCAGTCGGCCAGTGGCGCCTTGCGGAGCTCCAGAACCCTTGGTACCTGCCTTTGGTTGGGCCAAAAATCTGGCAAGCATTCAAAGCCATGAACCGACACGTGGAGGGCATCGAGGCCCTTGGTGCGTATTGCAAACAATACCCTTCGATTGATTTGTTGCTGGTGTTGGCACAGGCCGTGGAAGAAACCCGCGGTGAACTGGCCGCTTTTGAGCTGTTGCGTGAACAGGTGAGAAGTCGCCCCAGCTTGCTGGGGCTGGACAAATTGCTGGAGCACCAGTTGCGCGGCAAAATGGACGATGAACGGGTAAAGGATTTGCACCTGACCCGTGAGTTGATTTCAAAGCATACCCAACGGCTGGAGCGTTACCGCTGCCAGTCTTGTGGATTTCAGGCGAAAAAGTTCTACTGGCAGTGCCCAGGTTGTGCCAACTGGGATTCCATCGTGCCGCGTCGGGCCGAGGAGCTGGACTTTTACCCGGTATCTGCCAAGAAACCGGTCCACAGTTGAATCATTTTTTGACAACACACATGGTTGATACAACGCAGTTTGCCAAAGCGAAAATTCTTGTAGTTGGTGATGTCATGCTTGACCGCTACTGGTTTGGCGATGTGGAGCGCATTTCTCCGGAGGCCCCCGTGCCTGTGGTGCTGGTGGGCAATCGTGATGAGCGCCTTGGCGGCGCGGCCAACGTGGCCATCAACGCCAGCTCTCTGGGCGCGCAGCTTTGCCTGATGGGTGTGGTGGGCAACGATGAGCCAGGGTCTACGGTGGAATCATTGCTGGCCAACGCAGGCGTGCGTTCGCGTTTGCTCAAGGATCCCCAGTTTCCCACCACGGTCAAACTTCGCGTGGTGGCGCGTCAGCAACAGCTGGTGCGCATCGATTTCGAAGAGCGGCCCACGCCCGAGCACCTCACCACAAAAATGGAGCTGTTTGAGCAGGAGTACGGTCAACATGATGTGGTGCTGTTTTCGGATTATGGCAAGGGGGCGCTGGAGCATGTGGCAGACATGATTGCCCTGTGCAAGAAGGCAGGCAAGACCACACTGGTCGACCCCAAAGGCGATGATTACGCAAAGTACACCGGTGCTTCGGTGCTCACGCCCAATCGCGCTGAATTCAAGCAGGTGATGGGTGGATGGAAAACCGAGGCGCAGCTTCTTGAGAAGGCACAAACACTTCGGCATCGTCTGGCGCTGGGGGCTTTGTTGCTTACACGCTCGGAAGAGGGCATGACCCTGTTCACAGATGAGGGGGCTTTTCATGTGCCGGCGCAGGCCCGTGAGGTTTTTGATGTGTCTGGCGCAGGAGATACCGTGATTGCCACCCTGGCGTGTGCCATCGGGGCAGGCATGAATCTGCAAGACAGTGTGCGCCTGGCCAATCGGGCAGGCGGTGTGGTGGTGGGCAAGTTGGGCACCGCGGTGATCCTGCCAGAAGAACTGGTTTGATTTGGGGATTGAGATGACAGTGATTGTGACCGGCGCTGCCGGGTTTATCGGAAGCAATTTGGTAAAAGCCCTCAATGATCGCGGGATCAGTGAGGTGCTCGCCGTGGATAACCTCACCCAAGGCGACAAGTTTTTGAATCTTGTGGATTGCGAGATCGCCGATTACATGGACAAGGGCGAGTTTCTGGCTCGCATGGAACGGGGCGAGTTTTCGCGATGCATGGCGATTTTTCATGAAGGCGCCTGCTCTGACACCATGGAGCACAACGGCAATTACATGATGACGAACAATTTCCGCTACACACAGACTGTTTTTGATTGGGCTCAACGCACGGGCACGCCCATGCTGTACGCGTCATCGGCGGCCGTGTATGGTGGCAGCAGCGAGTTTGTTGAAAACCGTGAGGTTGAGAAGCCGTTAAATGTGTACGGGTATTCCAAGTTCTTGTTTGATCAGGTGCTGCGCCGCCATTTGCTGACTGGCCTTAAGTCACCGGTGTATGGTTTTCGTTACTTCAACGTTTACGGGGATCGCGAGCAACACAAAGGGCGCATGGCCTCGGTCGCATTTCACAATTTCAACCAGTTCCGCGAGGGCGGGTCGGTGCGCCTGTTCGGGCCGTATGGGGGTTACGACGCGGGTTGCCAGCAGCGTGACTTTGTTTCCATTGAAGATGTTGTGAAGGTGAACATGCACTTTTTTGAGCATTTGCGCAGCCCTTCGGGGGTGTACAACCTGGGCACCGGGCGGGCGCAGACTTTCAATGATGTTGCCTTGACCACACTGGATACGCTCCGTGCGCACAAAGGGGAGCCGACACTCTCATTGGCTGAGGCGGTTGCAGGCGGTCACATTGAGTACATTCAGTTTCCCGAGGCATTAAAGGGCAAGTACCAGAGCTACACCCAGGCGGATCTTGCCAGGCTGCGGGCGGCCGGGTACGCGGGCAACTTTTACAGTGTGGAAGAGGGCGTGGCGCGCTACATCCGGCGGCTTATCCAGAAATATTCGGTCTAAGCTGTTTTTTATGAACTTACCTGTGGCGACGGACACTCATTGAATGTTGGCTGATTCGGCCTCTTGAACCGAGTCGCCCTCTTTTCTGGGGGTTCCCCCTAGTTTTGAGGGTAGTCCAGCAACTTGCACAAAAGCATACTCATCCCCAGGGGCGAGTGCTGCCAATGTGCAAGTGTCTCTGTCTCCTCAAGCCCTGTTTAAGCCCGCTCTTGTAGCGGGCTTTTTTTTAGCTGACCATGCCAGAGAAGTACCATTGAAAAACCATGGCAAGCAGTGCCATGAAAGCCGTGGTTGCAAATGCCAGGGAAAGCCCAATCGCCGTAACAACCAGGCCGTTGGTTTGGCGAGTGTCTGAAGGGTATTCCGGGTTGAGGGTTTGATTGAAACTTGCATCAGGCATGAGGCCGTAGCGAATCACATCAAACCACCCTGCAAACGCAGACAATGGGAAGCAGAGCATGTACAACCAAAACTTTTTTTTGCCTGCGTATATCCAGTGCCCGCCCACTGGGCCGGCCAACAGTGCCAGCCAGCAGAACAAGAGTTTGGATTTGAATGGTTCTTGCGGATGAGAGCTCATTTTAAATTGCTGCTTGTATGAATCGGGGGCGCCAGATATAATAGCGGGTTATCGGGTTTTATGCTGTTTGGCATAAAGCCAAACCAAACACTTAGCACGTACATTTTGCAAAAGAGGACATTATGGTCGTA
>DASUEC010000065.1:0-16082 GCA_036275255.1 Limnobacter sp.
AGTTTGTACATGGTGGGGCCTTTCTGATGGAGTCTAAATCAGGCAAACCTCCATTTTAGCCTTGAATCATGGGGATATAATGGACAATCCATTCAGACCCAATCATTGCAGGACCCATGACTCAGGAATTTTTGCTTCAAAACAGTTGGTTGATCGCGCTTGCCTTGGGCTCTGGCCTCATGCTTGTTTGGCCCATCCTCACCAAGGGTGGCGGCAAACGCATCACCGTGGCGCAGGCCACCTTGCTCATGAATCAGCAAAAGGCCGTGCTGGTCGACATTCGCGAAGACGACATGGTGCGCAGCGCCGGGGCCATTCCCCATGCCAAGCGAATCGCCATCAACGCACTCAAAGACAAAGCCGACACCATCAGCAAATCCAAAGAAACACCTGTGATTGTGGTGTGCCAGGTCGGCTCTCGGTCTGGCGCAGCTGCGACCATTCTCAAGGGCGCGGGTTACAGCCAGGTGTTTACACTGGAAGGCGGTGTTGTGGCCTGGAAAGAGGCCGGCATGCCCACCAAAAAGCTTGAAGAGGCCAAGGCCACTGAGCGCGCCGCTAACAAGGGCGCCAAAGCAGGCAAAGGCGCAAAAAACGCCGCCAACGACGAAGCACAAGCATAAGCGTAAGCAAGATCGAGGTTTAACATGAGCAACACCCAAGCCCCCGTCCGCATGTACACCAGCGCCGTATGCCCATACTGCCAGCGCGCAGAGCGCTTGCTGGCCGAGCGGGGGGTGCAGCACATCGAAAAGATCCGCATCGACCTGGACCCGGACCAAAAAGTCAAAATGATGGAAGAAACCGGTCGACGCACGGTGCCCCAAATTTACATCGGCAGCACGCACGTGGGCGGCTTTGATGACCTCGCCGCACTCGATCGTGCCGGCAAGCTGTTGCCTTTGCTGAACAACGCAGAATAAATCTTTCAACCGAACACCATAGGAGCCATCTCATGGCCGAAGAGAACAAAGAAGCCGTCTTTCAACTGCAGCGCGTGTACATCAAAGACGCTTCTCTGGAATTGCCCAACGCCCCCCAGATTTTTCTGGAAAAAACACCCCCAAAAATAGAAGTGGCGGTGGATGTGGGCGCCGGGCGCCTTGCAGAAACCATCTTCGAATCTGAAGTCACCGTGACCGTGACCGCAAAAATCGACGAGAAAGTGGCCTTCCTGGTCGAGTGCAAGCAAGCGGGCATCTTCGAGATTGCCAACGTACCCCCTGAGCAATTTGATCCGCTCTTGGGCATTTTGTGTCCCAACATGATCTACCCCTACTTGCGTGCCAACGTGGCAGACCTCATCACCCGCACAGGCTTTCCGCCCGTGCATTTGTCCGACATCAACTTCGAGCAGTTTTACCAGCAGCGTCTGGCTGCTGCCCAAGAGCAGGCCGCCCAACAAAACAGTGGCATTGCCACGGCCTGATTCCGCAATTCGCACTGGGGGCTGGCATTGAATATCACGGTATTTGGATCTGGCGCCTGGGGCACGGCGGTGGCTGCCCACATGGCTTTTGCCCATCACGTTGTTTTGTGGGGCAGGGATGCCGACGTGCTCCACAGCATTGCCAATCAACGCGAAAACCCCCGCTACCTGCCGGGCATCAGACTGGCACCAACCCTTCATACCCAGGCGCACTTTGAAACAGCGGCCGGGCATGCATTGCAAGCCGATGGCCTGTGGGTGCTGGGCACACCCATGGGGGCCCTGCGCCAAACTCTGGAACAACTCCAGGCCATTGCCCCGGTGGACCAATGGCCTGCCGTGGTGTGGCTTTGCAAGGGCTTTGAAGTGGGCACAGGGCTCATGCCGCATCAGGTGGTTGAGGAAGTGCTTGGCAAAGCTTACGGAGGAGCCCTCACAGGCCCTTCTTTTGCAGCCGAAGTGGCCCGTGGCCTGCCCTGCGCGCTCACAGCCGCCTCGCCCTGCGCGGCCACGCGCGCTGCCATGGTGAAGGCGGCCCACCATGCCGCCCTGCGTGTTTATGAGTTGGATGACCTGGTGGGTGCAGAAGTGGGCGGCGCCGTTAAAAACATCATGGCTGTGGCCACAGGCATATGCGACGGCATGCAACTGGGTTTGAATGCCCGTGCGGCGCTCATTACCCGCGGCATGGCCGAGATCAAACGCCTGGCTGTGGCGCTGGGTGCGCAGGCCGAAACCCTCAATGGCTTGTCGGGTTTTGGTGACCTCATCCTCACCTGCACAGGCGATTTGTCCCGCAACCGCCGGGTGGGGCTTATGCTGGCCCAGGGCAAATCCCTGGACGTCATTCTCAAAGAATTGGGGCAAGTGGCCGAGGGCGTGAAGTGTGCGCCTGTGGTGCAAGAGCTTTCTGCCCGCCTCGGGGTTGACATGCCCATCACCACCGCAGTGAACGCCGTGTTGTTTCAAGGCCTGAGCCCCGGCGAGGGCGTGATGCGCTTGCTGGCACGTGGCGCACGGCCTGAAGAAACTTAGAGCAGATCTCCCCCTGCCTAACCACGCTGGATCACCCTTTTGACAGCCAGGCTCCATCCCACCTCATTGGCATGAATTGGCCACTATCCAATCATGCCGCTGCCAGGTAGATCGTTTTGGAACACGCATCGGTTTTTGGCTGTCAAATTTGTAATGGAGGTGGAGGTGCGCATGTTGTACAGCCGCGTCTTGCTCGGAAGTGATTCAGCCAACGGATGGGTGCCGCCTGCCTTTCGGGGGCACCATGGATGTTATTCCCGATCGTCATGTTTTCCGGGATTGTCTCCAGGAGGTGTGGATCAAGTGCTTTCCAGCGCAACCCCCGGGCTTGCTGGTGAAGTGTAGCCACACCGTCTCATCGAGCGCGATTAAAGCACAGGGCTGTGTTGCGATAGAAACATAGCCCGCCTCAAATCAGAGGCAAAGTGCTTGTTCTAACCTTCCAAAACTTGTTGATACCTTGGCGGCGATTTAATTTTGCTGAGTCAGCAAGGAATAAAAATGGATGTGATCATCCCGATGGTGTTTCCCGATTACAAAATCGCCGTTGAGGTGCAAAAAATCAAGGTGGATGTTTTGCCGTGGGTCTCTTTTGATGATTTCAACACGCCCGCCTATCGAGACAAGGTACGAAACCTGGGCCACGCTGGTATCCTGTTCCTGAATGGCAAGACCGGTGCAAGCAAATACTATGAGTACGGCAGGTACGACCCCCCGGCCAACCTGGGTCTGGTCGTGAAAGCCCGAAATCTGCCTGATGCGGTGGCCAAAAATCAACGAATCGCCCCGTCTTCACTCAAAAAACCGCTTGCTCACATTTCAAGAATTTCAGGCCAAGCCGGGCGCATTCAAGGTGTGTATATTGAGGTGGAAAATAAATTCGACGCAATGCTTGCGCATGCGGAGCGCAGAAAATCCCAAAACGGCTTTCCGGGTGGAAAGGCCTACGATTTGACGAGCAACAGTTGCATTCACTTCGTCAAAGAGCTCACCGAGGTCGCAGGCGTGCGCACACCCTGGATGGTGGACCCGCGCCCCAACTCATACATTGGCGAGTTTCGGGATGAGTTCCCAGATCTGGATTACACGAACGACACACTGATCATCGAAGGAATCGGGAAATTCTGATGCAAGCCACGCAAGCGTCTCATCTGTTATGGCGGCACCTGCTTGCAGTTGTTTTCTTCATGCTGACGGGTTGCCAGGGGGAGCCTGCTTCCCCGGTGGACGGTGCGGCAAAGCCAGCCAGTGTGCCAGCCGCCTCAGTGTGGGTGGGTGGCCTGGATGGCGGGGTGTTTGTCCGTGTCACCCAAGGCAAGTCTGCTGGCGGTGCCACCTACCAAGCCACAGTGCATCACTCAACCGGCGATTTGTCTTATGACGGCCCAGTGAGCCCATCGCCCGCGGGTCCCATCGCGGTGGACCTCAGCAAGCAAGAATCTTTCGAGGGCTGGGATGGCGATACCCTTTACTTAAAAGGCGGCCAAAAGCTCACGGTACAAAAATAAGGCGTCAATACGGCGTCAAAGCCCCGGGGGGTTTGGGGCGGCGCCCTCAAAGCCCAGTTGTCGCCAGGCCTCATACACGGCAATCGCCACCGAGTTCGACAAATTCAGCGAGCGGCTTTCCGGCTGCATGGGCAGCCGCAACCAGTTTTCACGGGCAAACCAATTGCGCCGCTCCTCCGACAAACCGCGGGTCTCGCTGCCAAACACCAAATAATCGCCGGCCTTGAATTGCACCGCATACGGTGAACGGCTGCCTTTGGTGGTCATGGCAAAGCAGCGTTCCGGCTGCGGTTGGCAGGCTTCTACAAAGGCATCCCAGCTGGCATGCACGTGCATATCGGCGTACTCGTGGTAGTCCAAACCTGCGCGGCGCATGCGCGCATCGTCCAGGGGGAAGCCCAGAGGTTCAATCAAATGCAACTGCACGCCGGTGTTGGCACACAAGCGGATCACATTGCCGGTGTTTGGGGGTATCTCCGGCTCAACCAAAACAACATGAATCATTCGGGGGTCCTGCAAATTGCAAACCAGTCAATGTGGCGGGCACCCGCTTTGCGCAGTGCACGGGTGCATTGCTCAAGCGTTGCGCCCGTGGTGATTACGTCATCCACCAGGCCGATCCGCAAGTCAGCGCGCAAGGGGCGGGTGCACACAAACACACCGTTCAGGTTGTTTTGTCGCTCTTCCCGGCTGAGGTCCGCCTGAGGTGCTGCGTCTCTGATCTTGCGCAAGCACCCATGCTCCACCGGCAGGCCCCAAAGACGCCCAAGATGATCGGCGATCAGGGCGGCCTGATTATAGCCGCGTTGCCTCAGCTTGTGCGCCGTGCAAGGCACCGGCACCAGCACGTCGGGACGCTTTGCCGCCTGTGCATTCACCGAGTGGGCCAGCCATGCGGCCAGTGTAGCGGCATGCGCCAGTTGCTGGCCGTATTTCAGCTGGGTGAGCCACTGGTCAAATGGCGGCAGGTAGTCGGCGCAAACCACAGTGCGACCCCAATGCCGGCGTTGTTGCCTGCAGTGTCTGCATTGTGTCCACCCAAAGGCGCAAGGCCGGGGCCCCAGGCGAAGCCCACAACTGCTGCAACGCTGGCCTGTTTGGCTCAGCAATTTGGGCAGGCAGGCAGCGCACACCCGCCTGCGCAGCGGGTCTTGATCCCAAGGTACTTTGGCGGTGCATGCCGGGCAGCGTGTAGGGCTCAGCAAGCTGTTTAGCGCATGCCATGGCTTGTACAATGAGCGCTTGAATTCCTTGGGTTTGTGGGCTTGGGTCATCAATGTCGTCGTTCTGGAAAGTTCCTCGCAGCAATGTTCGCCTCGACAGGCAATGGGTTCGGCGCAGCCGGGCCGGCTTGCCCTTCGTGCTGGAGGAGGTTAACCGCCGCATGGTCGCTCGGGCGCAAATCATGCGCCCCATCGAGGGAGGGGTGGTGCATCAAGGGTGGTTACACCCCGACACGCTGAACCCCTTGCGAGGCCTTTTTCCAGGCCGAGTGTTTGAGGTGTTTGCCCCCCGGTCGATTGCCCTGCCTGGCCTGGCAAACGACCCCGCGGCCACGCACTTTTTGCACAAACTGCTGCCTTTTGGCAAAGCGGGGCGCCAAAACACCGTACCGCATGCACATGCATTGGCCACGGGCGAGTCTTTGCCCCTGCCGGATCAATCCACCGGCATGGTTTGGTCGCCGTTGTGGTTGCACGCCGTAGAAGATCCTGCCCTCATGCTGGCAGATTGGTTGCGGGTGCTTAAACCCGACGGTGCAGTCTTTTTCTGCTGTTTTGGGCCAGACACTGCGCAGGAGTTGCGGCCTTTTGCCCAGGCGCTTGGTGTGACCATGCCCGATTTTGCGGACATGCACGACTTGGGCGACCTCATGAGCAAGGCCGGGTTTTCCGACCCTGTGATGGAAATGGAAAAGCTCACGCTCACTTATACAAGTCCACAGGCTTTGCTGGCGGATTGGCACGCCTTGGTGGGCAACAGCCTCGCACCGACCTGCGCCGGTTTGATCGGCAAAACCCGCTATACACAAGCCATCGTCCAATTGGAAGCCCTGAGACAAAATGCCACAGGCCGCATTCCACTCACCTTGGAGCTGGTTTACGGGCACGCCTGGAAAGTGCAGCGCCTTGCCAAGCCCGGCGTGGCGACAGTAAAAGTCTCTGAGATTGGTGGAAGAGGTGGCCCCAAGCCCCTGTGAGTGCAATGCTTTTTTAAATGTAAGCGATTGTACTCATTCTTTTTCTGGGAAAAGGCGCGCAGATTGCCGCTCTGTGGTTGCCTGGCTGTTTTTCTTGAGCCTATAATTCGAAGGTTTCGACGCACTCTTCTGGGGGCGCGTCGAGTCTGAATGACTGCTCTACAAGAGGTAGACGGGCATGATTCCAGAAGATTCAAGTCTTTTGTTGTGTAACGATTCGAATCAAACCTCTACCGGTTCGGCAGAACGGTGGGTGTTCAAGCGCAATTGCGCCCTCACCCCCCGGCAGCTCCTGAGCTGGTATTTAAGCTTGTGCGGTTTGACCATGGTGATTGCCATTGGTTTCACCGCCATGGGGTTCTGGATTGTGTTGCCCTTTGCTGGCCTGGAGTTGTTGTTGGTGGGCATTGCCTTTGTCATCTACGCGCGCCATGCCGCAGATTACGAAGCCATTGAGCTTCGCCCCGGCCAGTTGCGGCTGGTGTGGGTCGATGGCAGCAAACTCACCGAAATTGAGTGGTCCCCCCAGTGGGCCAAACTCAGTTACAACGGGCGTTACAAGGCACCATTGGTGATCAGTCACAGGGGGCAACAAGTAAAAATGGGCAAGTTCATTGCCGAAAAAGACAAGTCTGCGCTTCACCTGCAACTCAGGGCGGCGTTGGCCAGGGCTGCTTACCCGGCATCGGGTGTGCTGCTTCCACCAGTTTGATTTTTTTTGAGATTGAGGATCGCCATGTTGAAGTCGTCCTTGGGGTTTCGTAAAGCAGTCGCGGGTGCCGCGGCTGTTGCGATGACAACCTTCGGAGGTGCAGCGTTTGCCGAGAATGTTTCCGGGCAGCCCCTGCAGTACAACCTCGCCGAGCCGGTCACCGAGATTGCGCGTCAAATCTACGATTTGCACACGCTGATGTTGGTGATCTGTCTGGCCATTTTTGTGGCCGTGTTTGGCGTGATGTTCTACTCCATCTACGCGCACCGCAAATCCAAAGGTGCCAAGTCGGCTTCTTTCCACGAAAGCGTGAAAGTCGAAATCGCTTGGACCGTGGTGCCATTCCTTATCGTGATCGGCATGGCACTTCCTGCCACCAAAACCGTGGTGGCCATGAAAGACACTTCCAACGCCGACCTCACCATCAAGGCCACGGGCTACCAGTGGAAGTGGGGCTATGAGTACCTGGCTGGCGAGGGCGAAGGCATTGCCTTCTTGTCCACCCTGTCCACGCCCCGCGATCAAATTGAAGACCACCAAGGCCAAGCCGTGGCCCGTGGTGAAAACTACCTCATGGAAGTCGACAACCACGTGGTGGTGCCCGTCAACAAAAAAGTACGGGTGGTGACCACAGCGAACGATGTGATCCACGCCTGGATGATTCCGGCCTTTGGCGTGAAGCAGGATGCCATCCCCGGCTTTGTGCGCGACACCTGGTTCAAGGCCGAGAAAGAAGGCATCTATCGCGGTCAGTGTGCAGAGCTGTGTGGCAAAGACCACGCTTACATGCCCATCGTGGTGGAGGTTGTCTCTGAAGAGGCTTACTCCAAGTGGGTGCAGGCCAAGCTGGAAGAAATGAAAGCCAAGCAGGACGACCCCACCAAAGAGTGGACCAAAGAAGACCTGGTCGCTCGTGGCCAGCAGGTCTACAACAGCAATTGCGCAGCTTGCCACCAGGCCAGCGGCGAGGGCATTCCCGGTGCTTTCCCTGCATTGGTCAAAGCCCCTTCCGTTGTTGGCCCCCAAGCCGATCAAATTGCCATCCTCTTGAATGGCAAAGGCGCTGGCATGCCAGCCTGGAAGCAATTGAGCGACGTCGAAATCGCTTCCGTGATCACTTACACACGTAACGCCTGGGCCAATGCCGGTCAAGGCAACGACCCGGTTGTGCAGCCTAGCGCTATCACAGCTGCACGTTAATTTGCTTAGGAGATTTGTATGAGCACTACCGCGGCAGATTTGGCCCATGGACATGGCCATGACCATGACCACGCGCACGACCACCCCCATGGCTGGCGTCGCTGGTTGTTCGCAACCAACCACAAAGACATCGGTACCCTGTACCTGATCTTCTCATTTGTCATGCTGATCGAGGGTGGCATTCTGGCCCTCATGCTGCGTGCCGAATTGTTCTCGCCTGGCTTGCAATTGGTGCAGCCCGAATTCTTCAATCAGCTCACCACCATGCATGGTCTCATCATGGTGTTTGGCGCGGTGATGCCTGCGTTTGTGGGTTTCGCCAACTGGATGATCCCGCTGCAAATCGGCTGTTCCGACATGGCCTTTGCCCGCATGAACAACTTCAGCTTCTGGCTGATGGTGCCCGCCGCCATCATCCTGACGGCTTCGTTCTTCATGCCCGGCGGTGCAACCGCCGCGGGCTGGACCCTGTACGCACCGCTGTCTGTGCAAATGGGCCCCGGCATGGACGCAGCCATCTTTGCGATGCACATCCTGGGCGCCTCCTCCATCATGGGCTCCATCAACATCATCACCACCATCCTGAACATGCGCGCTCCCGGCATGACCCTGATGAAAATGCCGATGTTCGCCTGGACCTGGCTGATCACCGCTTACCTTCTGATCGCCGTGATGCCCGTGCTGGCTGGTGCCATTACCATGGTGCTCACAGACCGTCACTTCGGCACATCCTTCTTCAACGCCGCTGGCGGCGGTGACCCTGTGATGTACCAGCATATTTTCTGGTTCTTCGGTCACCCCGAGGTGTACATCATGATTTTGCCGGCCTTCGGCATCATCAGCCACATCGTGCCCACCTTCGCCCGCAAAACCCTGTTTGGCTACAGCTCCATGGTGTATGCCACAGCGTCCATCGCGATTTTGTCTTTCATTGTGTGGGCACACCACATGTTCACAACCGGCATGCCAGTCACAGGCCAGTTGTTCTTCATGTACGCCACCATGTTGATTGCCGTGCCAACCGGTGTGAAGGTGTTCAACTGGCTGGCCACCATGTGGCGTGGCTCCATGACCTTCGAAACCCCGATGCTGTTTGCTGTGGGCTTTATTTTCGTGTTCACCATGGGCGGCTTCACCGGCCTCATCCTGGCTGTGGCACCGGTTGACATCCAGTTGCAAGACACTTACTACGTGGTTGCACACTTCCACTACGTGTTGGTGGCGGGCTCGCTGTTTGCCTTGTTTGCTGGCACCTACTACTGGCTGCCCAAGTGGTCTGGCCGCATGTACAGCGAGAAGCTGGGCAAGCTGCATTTCTGGTCCAGCCTGATCAGCTTCAACATCACCTTCTTCCCCATGCACTTCCTGGGGCTGGCTGGTATGCCTCGTCGCTACGCCGACTACGCCACACAGTTCACTGACTTCCACGCCATTGCCACCATTGGTGCCTTCTGGTTTGGTTTGTCCCAGTTGATCTTCCTGTGGTGCGTGCTCAAGGCATGGATGTTCCAGCAAGGCGAGCCTGCGCCCGCCAAGCCATGGGAAGGGGCTGAAGGCCTGGAATGGACAGTGCCTTCACCCGCACCATTCCACACCTTTGAAACACCGCCCACCGTGAAGTAATTCACCCAAGGCACAACGCAAGGCCAAGTGCCTTGCGTTGTACAAAACGGCTTGTGCTGCAGGCTGTTTTGTACAACGAATGTTGAACATGCAGTACAAAGGAAAGGCCTTGACCCCTGAAGAAAAAGAGAAGTCCAAGCAAAACAAGCGCACCGGCCTCATTCTGTTGTCGGTCGTGCTGGTGTTTTTTCTGGGGATTGTCGTTCGCAAGGTGATGGAGCCAAGCATCCTGAATTTGATGAACTGATTTGATTTGATGAACTAAGCAGTACAGGTGGTGTGTATGTCACAAGGTCAGCAGTCCAAAGCAAAAGCAGGCGGTTTGCACAAGCAGATGCTGGTGCGTCTCTTGGTGATCGTGGTGGCGATGTTTGGCTTTGGTTACGCCTTGGTGCCCATTTACAAGGCCATTTGCGAGATCACCGGCATCAATGTGTTAACGCCGCAAACCCGCAATGCCGATGAGATTGTAAAAAACACACAGGTGGACAAAAGCCGCAGCATCGAGGTGATTTTTGATGCCAATGAGCGGGGCAAGTTCCAGTTCAGGCCAGAGACCAACCGGATGATGGTTCACCCCGGCGAATTGGTGACCATGAATTACGTGGTGTACAACAACCTGCCCAACGACACCGCCGGGCAGGCCATACCCAGTTACCTGCCCAGCAAGGCTGCAGCGCATTTCACCAAACTGGAATGCTTTTGTTTTAAACAGCAGCCTTTTAAGGCAGGCGAGCAAAAAGAGTTTCCGGTGGTGTTTGTGATCAACCCTGAGCTGCCCAAGGATGTTCACACCATCACCCTGAGTTACACGTTTTTTGAAGTGGCTGGTGCAACGGCCATGTCGGCGCAATAAAGCTGGCCAATTTGAGGTAACGCGTGTCCGATGACATCAAAAAGGCGGTGAGCCGCAAAGGCGACAAGGCCACTTTTTTGCAAACCGTGTCCGCCGTGCTTTGGTCGTTTTTTGGTGTGCGCAAAGGCAAGGCGCACGCCGAAGACATGCAAAAGTTAAACCCCATCCACGTGATTGTGGTGGGCATAGGAGCAGCAGCCTTGTTCGTGGTTGGCTTGCTGGTGTTGGTGAACATTGTGGTGAGTTCGGCGCAATAAGACCGGGCGATCCATTGCAGTACTGAAGCAAAATTAAACTCTAGGAATAGGAGAAACCACCATGCGTGCGAATGCACCATATTACTTTGTGCCGGGCCTGTCCCAGTGGCCCATCTTGGGCGCACTGGCCATGCTCTTTTTTGTAGCGGGCATGACCAACTGGGTCAACGGTGGAAGCTGGGGCGCAGCCTCATTTGCGCTGAGCATGGCCATTCTGTTCTTTGTGCTGTTTGGCTGGTTCAAGCACGTGGTTGGCGAATCCGAAGGGGGCTTGTACAGCGATCGTGTGGACGTGTCTTTCCGCTGGTCCATGGGCTGGTTCATTTTCTCTGAAGTGATGTTCTTCGCTGCATTCTTTGGCGCGCTGTTTTATGCACGTCAAATTGCGCTGCCCTGGCTGGGCGACCTCGACAACAAGGCCTTCTTGTGGCCAGATTTCACCGCCAACTGGCCCAACACCGGTCCGGCAGGCACGGTGGAGTCGTTCCAGACCATCGGTCCTTGGCCCATTCCAACCATCAACACAGCCCTGTTGCTTACATCTGGTCTCACCCTGACCTGGGCGCACCACGCACTGATTGCCAATCAGCGTGGCAAGCTGGTGTTGGGGCTTGCCCTCACTGTGTTGTTGGGCGCCATTTTCATGGGCTTCCAGGCTTACGAATACATCCACGCCTACCGTGACCTCAACCTCACGCTGGAGTCTGGCATTTTCGGCTCAACCTTTTTCATGTTGACCGGGTTCCACGGCTTCCACGTGACCATTGGTGCCATCATGCTGTTCTTCATCATGATCCGTTGCATCAAGGGCCACTTCACCCCGCAAAACCACTTTGCCTTCGAGGCCGCAGCCTGGTACTGGCACTTCGTGGACGTGGTGTGGTTGGGTTTGTACGTGGTGGTGTACTGGCTGTAAATCGCCAAGCAAACAGAATAAAAAGCCACTGGCAGATTCCCGGTGGCTTTTTTTTGATTAGCGAATTCCGGTGGCTTCGATCCAGCCCATGTAGTAAGAGAGCAGTATGAGCAGGAACAGCGCAATGGACATGCCAATCCGCACCGTGAGTGCGTTGACTGTTCGTGAGGACTTGCTCTTGTCTTTCATCAAAAAGAAAAACGCCGACGCCAGGCTGGCCAAAATCACCAAAAACGCCAAGCCAATAATCACCTTCATGGGCACCACCTTTCAAACCAAACACGTGCTGATTGCACCTCGGGAAGTATGTCATGGTTAAGGCAAGCCAAGGACCCCGCCGAGGCAAGCTGCTGCTCACTTTGTTGTTGGGCTTGGGCATGGCTGCAATCACATTCAATCTGGGCCAGTGGCAAAGTGGCCGCGCACAGCAAAAGCAGGCCCTCCATGACCAGCAGGTGGAGGCCCTGGCTGCCGCGCCCATCACGCCAGTTCAGCCCTTGGTGGACTTGGACAATTTGTCCTACCGCAAAGTGGAGTTGAAGGGTCGATTTATTCCTGATGCGCTGGTATACATCGACAATCGGCAGTTCAACGGTCGACCCGCAGTTCAGGTGGTGCAGGCGTTCCAGCCCGATGGTGCAGAACACGTGGTGCCAGTGGACCGCGGCTTGCTGCTGCGGGATCCCCGTGAGCCGCGCCTTGCACCACCCATGCCCAGCCCGGTTGTGGACGTGCCAGGCCAGGGTGGGCCCGTGGTGTTGCAAGCCACCTTGCTGCCGCGCTTTGCACAGGCCGCCGAGTTGCGGGGCATGGGTTTGGGGGTGCAGGGTCGCATTCACCGTGAAAAGAGCAATGGCCATGCCGTCTGGTCCAATTTTGACCTGGCATTGTTTGAGCAAGAGTACAAACGCCCGGTGAGCAATTTTGTGCTCACCGAGCAAGCTGTGTTGGTGGCATCTGTTCAGGGCCGGGCTTTGCCTGCAAACCAGGCAGCCCAGCGCAATGGGTTCTACCACAGTGCCGTGGCCCTGCCTGAGCAAGTGGCCAAGCACCGGGGGTATGCGTTCCAGTGGTTCAGCATGACTGTCGCCCTGGTCCTCTTGACCCTGTTTTTTGTTTATCGCGAGTTTTTCAAAGGAAAGTCTGCATGAGTGCACCAGCCCCAGCCAAACGCGGCTTCAACAAAGGCCAGTGGACCATTGTTGCGGTGTTTTTAACCTGCGCGCTGCCCATTGTGGTGGCGTTTTACCTGTACTTCTTCAACAAGCCCGAGGGCACCAACAACTACGGCACCATTCTGGATCCACAGGTGGCTGTGTCCAAAGCCGTGTTCAAAAACATCAATGGTGAGAATTTCACCATGGATCAAGTGGCTGGCAAGTGGGTGCTTGTGTCGGCCATTCAAAGCGATTGCGATGAAACCTGCCAGCAAGCCCTGTATTACCAGCGGCAGGCACGCGCTTCAAAAGGCAAAGAGCAGGGGCGCATTGAGCGTGTGGTGTTTGTCACCGATGACGGCCCGCTGGAAACCATGTTGTTGCGTCAGTTTCCCGATGTGCATTTTGTGAGGGCCAGCACGGAGCAACTCAAAGACTGGTTGCCACTGGCTGGCGGCATTGTGGGCAGCAAGGGCAGCGCCCAGGTGGGTGGCGTGCATGACCACGTGTTTGTGGTCGATCCTCTGGGGCATGTCATGATGCGATTCCCGCCCAATGGCACGCTGGAGTTTGACAAATTCCGCAAAGACATCAGCCGCCTGTTGTGGGCATCCAATATTGGTTAAGTAGATTGAGCGAGCGCAGTATGAGTTACAAACGCCTGGTTGCATTCACCACCGTCCTTACGTTTTTCCTGATCATGCTGGGGGCGTTTGTGCGCCTCACCGACGCAGGGCTTGGCTGCCCCGACTGGCCTGGCTGCTACGGCAAACTCACGCCCACCCAGGCGGCAGCGCAAATTGCAGAGGCTGTGGAAGAGCAGGGCGGCACACACGGCCCCGTGTCCATGCCCAAGGCCTGGAAGGAGATGGCGCATCGTTACGTGGCCACCTTCCTGGGCATGTTGATCATTGGCATCACCGTGATGGCCTGGAAAAAGCGCGAGGAGCTGAAGCAATCCCCAGCCCTGGCCACCTGGCTGTTGTTTGCAGTGTGTCTTCAGGGGGCTTTTGGCGCCTGGACGGTGACCATGCTGCTCAAGCCGGCCATTGTGACGGGGCACCTGATCGGCGGCATGACCATTTTGGGCATGCTCACCTGGCTGTGGCTGCGCCAAACCAGCCCGGCCCGCACCGTGGCACCGCCCGCCAGCAACGCCAGGTTGAGGCTGTTTGCGCGCATTGGCCTGGTGGTGGTGGCTGCCCAAATCATTCTGGGCGGCTGGGTGAGCACCAACTACGCCGCGGTGGTGTGCACCGATTTTCCGACGTGCCAGGGCAGCTATTGGCCCACCATGGAGTTTAATCACGCTTTTCACATCATTCGGCACTTGGGTGAGACCCCCGACGGAGAAATTCTCAACGTGGCCAGCCTCACCGCCATCCACATGATCCATCGCATGGGGGCCATTGTGGTGACCCTGGTCATCGGCGGCTTGGCCCTGGCCCTGTGGCGCAACCCGGGCACGCGCACCCTGGCCATCGCGGTGGCCGGCATGCTCACTTTGCAAATAGCCATGGGCATTGGCAATGTGGTGTTTCAGTTGCCCCTTTGGCTGGCTGTGGCGCACAATGGGGGCGCTGCGCTTTTGCTGGTCACGCTGATCTTGGTAAACTATCGGGTTGCAGGTGCGGCTGGCGGCAGTCGCAAAATTTCATAAGGCCCCCTATGCCCAGTGCATCCAAACCCAAAGCCGTGACCGGAATTGCTCACATCGCCAGGCAGTATTGGACGCTTACCAAGCCACGCGTGGTGGCGCTCATCGTGTTTTGTGCTGTTATCGGCATGTTTCTGGCCACGCCCAGCCTGCCCAATACGCAAGTGTTGGTTGCTGGCACTTTGGGCATTTGGCTGGTGGCTGGTGCAGCCGCCGCCTTCAACTGCCTGGTGGAGCAGCGCATTGATGCCGTGATGGCGCGTACACGCGCGCGCCCCTTGCCGCGTGGGGAGTTGAATTCTGTTCAAACCCTGGTCTTCTCCAGCATGGTGGGTGGCATTGGGGTGTGGGTGCTGTACGTGTTTGTCAACCCGCTCACCATGTGGCTCACGCTGGCCACGTTTGTAGGTTATGCCATCATTTACACCCTGCTGCTCAAGCCCAATACGCCCCAAAACATTGTGATTGGCGGAGCGTCGGGCGCCATGCCGCCCGTGTTGGGTTGGGCTGCGGTCACCAACAGCGTGTCGGCCGAGGCCCTGGTGCTGTTCCTCATCATCTTTGTGTGGACTCCACCGCATTTTTGGGCGCTGGCCCTGTACCGCACGCAAGAATACGCGCGCGCAGGCTTGCCCATGTTGCCGGTGACCCATGGCGCGGCATTCACCCAGTTTCATGTGTTTTTGTACACCATCATGCTGGCAGCCACCACGCTGATTCCGTTTGCCATGAAGATGAGTGGGCTGATCTACCTGCTCAGTGCAGTCATCCTGAATGCAATTTTTATTGGGTACGGTTACCGCATCTGGAAAAACTACAGCGATGCCTTGGCCAAAAAGGCATTCACGTATTCAATCGCCTATCTGGCTTTGTTGTTTGCCGCCTTGCTGGTGGATCATTACATGGTGGTGTAAGGGTATGTTGTTCAAGCAGTTCAGACGCATCATTTGTGTGGCAGGCATGCTGGCTTTGACTGCATGCAATATGGGCCCCGCCAAGTTTGTGAACACCGACATCACGGGCTCCAGCCTGAAAGCCGATTTTCAGCTCAAGGACCTGTCGGGCACGGTTCGCACCATGGAGAGCTACAAGGGCAAGGTGGTGGCCATTTTCTTTGGTTACACCCATTGCCCCGATGTGTGCCCCATCACCATGCAGCAGTGGTCCCAGGTCAAGGCCGAGTTGGGCGAAAAGGGCAACAATCTTCAGGTGTTGTTTGTGAGCGTAGACCCCGAGCGAGACACGCCCGAACTGCTGCGCAACTACGTGCCCAAGTTCAACCCCACCTTCGATGCTTTGACCGCCAACAGGCCCGAGGACCTCAAGCCCTTGCTCAGCGGTCTGAAGGTGTATGCCGCCAAGGTGGAGACCGACCGGCCAGGGCAGTATTTGATGGACCACACCTCGGCCAGCTATGTGTTTGACCAACAGGGGCGCCCCCGTCTGCTGATACGCCACAACGCGGATGCGGCGCCTGTGGTGAGCGACGTGGCCCAAATTCTGGATGGCAAATAACCGCCCCGCTTGGCATG
>DASUEC010000066.1:0-10223 GCA_036275255.1 Limnobacter sp.
GGTGCGCTGCTCATAATCGTAGGCAATGCCCAAACCATTGCCCTCGTCAAAGCGCCGCACAAAAATCTCCATGCCACGCGGCACACCCACTGCCCGGTCAAACCCCACTGGCACCACGATCGAGCCCATTTGTGTCGTAGAACCAAAATCACATGTGCGACCGCCCTGCGGACCGGGAGAAAGCACCAAAGCATCCAGTCGCACTGTGTTGGCAGGCAAGGCCGCTGTACCACTGTTGGAGGCAAATGGTCGTATCGTGTCAGGCACTTGACCATCCATCACACGTGTGGCGTATACGCGTTGCGCTTCAATCGCATCCAGCTCCGCAGGCGTGGGGGTTTGATCTGGGCTGGATGTGGCTGTGAGGCCCACCAAGCCGGCGGTCCTTGGACCCACCCGCAAAGTCTCCAGAATCCCGTCCATGCCCATGCAAGCCAGTTCGGATGAGGAACTGGCACCCAGTGTGCTTGTCAGGCATCTACGCGGGCTCTTTCCACCATCGCGGAAAAACTCGCGGAAGTACTGGTTCACGTCATAGTGCCCCGAGCCCGCGCCACGGCTTGCGTAATCTGGCAAGTAAACGTCGTACAACTCTGCGCCAGCCTCTTTCATCACCTTGAGGGCCTCGTCAATCAGCACCCCCTGTGTGCTGCCTTGTGCAGCCGGGCTGGTGTTTGTGCCCAATTGACGGATCACGCCAATCTTGCGCCCCTTCAGACCATGCTGCTGTGGGTTCAGGTACTTGAGATAACCCAAGCCGGGCGACAGGTAGTTGTTGCTGGTGATGAACTGCTTGTACAACAGCACATCAGGATCGTCCTGGAAAAAGTTTGGATCCTCCTGGGCCGTTGGAAAATAACTCATGGCGTTCAACATCAACGCCGCATCGCGAACACTTCGCACCATGGGTCCACCGGTGTCACGAATGTGCGAGAGCGGGAAGATCCCCTTTCTGGACACCACACCGATGCTAGGCCGTATGCCCACCAGGCCATTGACCGACGAGGGATGGCGAATGGATTGGCAAGTGTCACTGCCCGTTCCGAGCAAGGCAAAATTGGATGCAATGGCTGCGCCCGTACCAGAGGATGAGCCTGCAGAACTCTCACGGGTGTTGTATGGATTGGTCACCAGCACAGTGCGCCCGGAAAAACCTGTGGTGAAGTAGGCAAACTCATCCATTTGTGCCTTGCCCAAAATAATCGCACCCGCCTTGCGCAAGCCGATCACAGAAGGTGCATCGCGTCCGGCAATGTGACCCAACATCGAGGGCGATGCCGACGTGGATGCATGGTCCACCGTGTCGTAATTGTCCTTCAAGAGCACCGGAATGCAATGCAGGTAACGCTTGCCAATTCCACCTTCCGCCTTGTAGAGGGCATCGAGTTGACGGGCCTGCTCCAGCACTTTGGGATTGATGGCCAACACTGCACTGATGGGCAAACCACCATTGGGCTGCGGATTGTCGTTGTATTGGTAAATTCGCTCAATGTACATCTTCACCAATGTTTCGCAGGTGAGCTTGTTGGTGCTCGTGGCCAGCTTGTAGCGGCCAGCAAATGCATCGTGCACACGTTGCACATCGGCCTCCACCAAATCAAACACTGGCAAATTGAAAAAATCAGTGCCTGCATTCCCAGGTGGGCCTTCAGGTCCTTGGGGTCCTTGGGGTCCTTGGGGTCCTTGGGGTCCTTGAGGTCCTTGAGGTCCTTGAGGCCCTTGAGGTCCTTGAGGTCCTTGAGGTCCTTGGGGTCCTTGAGGCCCTTGAGGTCCTTGGGGTCCTTGGGGTCCTTGAGGTCCTTGGGGTCCTTGCTCACCACCGCCAGTGCCTTCACCCGCTTCGTTTGCATCGGTCTGCGACGGTGTTGGCACTGGAACAAATGTCTCCTCGGTGCAAGCAGCAAGCCCGAGAGCCGCTGTTAAAAGGATGGGAAATAACTTGGTCATTTTGTTACCCTTGAGTTACATAACATGACACTCAGGGCAATAACCGTACCTGCGAACAGGGGCCAAAAGGGGTAAGAAAATTTCACAAAATCAAGGGTTTATTTTGCATTTCGGCACTTGAATTGTGCAGCATGCAAAACAATTACCACGCGGGCGAGTAGAAATACCTAAGCCAGCCATCGCCTTGGTTTGGTGCGACGCACCAAAACAGCGAGGGTCAAATAAACACCGCATGGACAAAAAAATACCCGCCACAGGGGCGGGTATTTTTATCTGGCGGAAGCTCAGGGATTCGAACCCTGGAGGGGCTCACACCCCTGCCGGTTTTCAAGACCGGTGCATTCAACCGCTCTGCCAAGCTTCCATGGCGCGTATTATACCCAGATTCACTGCGAATGCCGCCACCGCGCGCGGTTTAATGCGCTGAGGCACCATTCAAGCCCAACCGTTTTTTCATGGCGCGCATGGACACATAGGCCAGCACGGCAATGGTGGGTATGGCCAGCGCAATCGCCAGGTCGGGCGAAACCGGCAAACCCGCGGCCTTCAAGCCTTTGGCCAAGTAACCCACCAGGCTAGAACCATAATAAGAAACTGCAACAATGGACAAACCCTCCACCGTCTCTTGCAGCCTCAGTTGTACCTTGGCACGGCGATCCATGCTGGTCAGCAACCGCTGATTTTGGCTTTCGCGTTCAATTTCCACGCGAGTCCTCAACAACTGGGTGATCCTGGAAATTCTTGCCGCCAATTCATCCTGACGCCGCGCGGTCCAGGTGCATGTCTTCATGGCAGGCCCCAAACGGCGGTCCATGAACTCCCCGAAGGTTTGCATGCCTGTCATCGGAATTTCCTTCAGCTCAGTGATGCGTTTTTTCACCAGGTCGGTGTAGGCCTCTGCAGCAGTGAAGCGCACCCGATTCTGAGCACTCAACTGCTCCACCTTGGCTGCCAAATCCGTGAGTTGACTCAGCAGGTTTCGATCCATTTCCAGGTCCTCGGCGGTCACCTCCGCCAAGTCTTCAGACTTGCTCGTGGCCGCCATTTCGGTGGCCAAGCGCACCAACTGGTCTTCATACGAAGACAATTTGGGCAAGGTGGCACGGGCCACCGGAAAACTCAGCAGCGCCATCATCCGATAGGTTTCCATCTCAATGGTGCGCTGAACCACACGCCCCAACTGGCGCGAACCCATCTTCAGGTTGCAAATCAGGATGCGGGTTGCGCCTCGATCTGCAATGCGCAAGTCAGAAAATGCTTGCCCCGCCCCATTGGCAATCATGCCGCCAATCAAGGTGTTGCCATCAAAATAACCTGCCACGCTTCTGGGTTCTCTGAGGTTTTCTGTTTTTTGAACAAACAGTTCGATGGCAACCAGCATCACACCCGGCAAAGACGCCATCCAGTTTGGCGGCAAGCGCCTTGTCACCGGGCGATCAAAGACAATTGCATGGTCTGCACGCTCAAAAAATGTGAGTGTCACAAACTCATTGTGGCGCTCCAGTCTCAAGCGAAGGGCCACCTCGCCACCACACAGATTCAGGCTCACTTGAGGGGCGGCCAGCTCAGCGTCGGAAGCAGGCTTGCAACCGCAATACTCAATCAGGCTCTGCAGCTGTGCCACCAACGCGGGCGTTACATTGGCCTGCACCAGCAAGGCAATGTGAAACACTCGCTCCTGGGGCCACAAAGCCTCGGTGGGGCGGGAATGGACCTCGTCGTTGAGTGCCTGCCGCAGAGCATGCGCCTGGGGCAGCAAATTGCTTTTGTTCATGCGAGTGATCCAGGCTGATCAGCTTCTGTCTCGAATATCAGGCCAGGCCTTCATGAGGTAGTAGCACATGGACCACACCGTGAGCACTGCGGCCACCCAAATGCACAGCGTACCAAGCAGCTGAAAGTTCAAACCATGCCAGGTCTCATGTGCAAGCAACATGGGAATGGCCACCATCTGGGCAATTGTTTTCAGCTTGCCAAGCCAGTTCACCGCAACGCTGTTGCGCGCGCCAATGCTGGCCATCCACTCCCGCAAGGCAGAAATGGTGATTTCTCGGCCAATGATAATGAGTGCGATAAACGGACCAATGCGCCCCAGATCCACCAGCACGATGAGCGCAGCGCCCACCATCAGCTTGTCTGCAACCGGGTCAAGAAATGCGCCAAATGCGGAGGTTTGATTCCAGCGCCGCGCCAGGTAACCATCGACGGCGTCGGTGGCAGCCGCAAAAATAAAGATCCACGCCCCCACCCAGTTTTGCATGCTGATGGACATCACTGTGTCAGGCAAAAAATACACGCCCACCACCAAGGGAATAAGGACAATCCGGATCCAGGTGAGGAGCATTGGGAGGTTCAAGGGCATGGTGTTTTTGTTCTTTGGTTGAATAAGTCGCTGTCACCCCAGAATATATCAGCGTGCACCGGATTTGGGCGAGCGCGGGTCAATGCAGGCGGCGATAAATTTCTTCAGCCAGGGTCGTGGAAATGCCCTCCACCGTTTGCAAATCTTCAATGCTCGCCGCTTTCACGCCGCGCAATCCACCAAAGCGCGTCAGGAGCTTTTGCTTGCGTTTGGCACCGATCCCTTCAATTTCATCCAATGCGGATGCCTGTCGTGCCTTGGCGCGCTTGGCTCGCATCCCGGTGATGGCAAAACGGTGGGCCTCATCGCGAATCTGTGCAATCAGCATGAGCGCCGGGTGCCCTGGCCCCAATTCAAGGCTGGGCCTTCCATCAGGAAACACAAGCGTTTCCAGCCCGACCTTGCGGTTCTCCCCCTTTTTCACACCAACAATCAGGCCGATATCGAGGCTCAACTCCTCAAACACCTGGCGCACCACCTCGATTTGGCCTTTTCCACCATCAATCAAGACCACATGCGGCATCACGATGGGTGCCTTGCCCTCGCGCTGATAACGGCGCGTCACAGCCTGCCGCATGGCGGCATAATCATCGCCGGGCGTGATGCCCTCAATGTTGTAACGCCGGTATTCGCGGCTTTGCATGTCGTGGTTGTGAAACACCACACACGAAGCCTGCGTGGCTTCGCCAGCCGTGTGAGAAATATCAAAACACTCCACCCGCAAAGTGGCCAACACATCCACAGGCTCTGCCTGTGCCGATGCAGCCCTGTCCTCTGTGTCGTCCACGGTTGGGGCGCTCGCCACCGTGGGCTCGGCCACACCATGCTGGGTTTGCAACTCCTCTTCCAGGCGGCTCTCCAGGCCCAGCACCTCCACCAGGGAGCGCGTGCGGAATTGTGCGGACCCCTGCTCTGCAATGCGCCGCTCAATCGCAATTCGCGCATTGTCCACAGCCATGTCCAGCCACTTTCGGCGCTCGCTTTGCGGCTGCCGGATCAAATTGATTTTCTTGCCCGCCTGCTCGGAAAGGGCCATCATCAACTCAGGCGCATCCAGATCCTGGTTCACAATCAACAAATTTGGAATGGGCCGGTCCATGTAGGCTTGGCTCAAAAAAGCTTCCAGCACTTCGGGGCCAATGTCTTCCGTGGCCTGCACCACACTGGGAAACATTGGTTTGTCGCCCAAATGCCGCCCACCCCTCACCATCGCCAGGTTCACGCACACCGCCCCGCCCTTCACCACCACCGCAATAATGTCCGCGTCGTCATCTCCGCCCGTGGTGTCTACACTCTGCTTTTGCAACACACGGCTCAAGGCAGAAATCTGGTTGCGGTACACCGCTGCCTTTTCAAACTCCAGCAGCCCGCTGGCCTCCAGCATTTTTTCTTCCAGCTCGGCCAACACACTGCGATGGTCACCTCGTAAAAACCGGGAGGCGGCCGCCACATCATGGGCATAATCTTCTGGGCTGATGTGCCCCACACACGGGGCACTGCAACGCTGGATTTGAGCCTGCAGGCAAGGCCGTGAACGATGCGCAAACACGGTGTCTTCGCAAGTGCGCAACAAAAAAATCCGCTGCAACACCTGAATACTTTCTTTCACCGCCCAAGCGTTTGGAAACGGTCCAAAAAACTGCGAGCGCTTGTCCACCGCACCGCGGTAATAAGCCACTCGGGGATACTTGTGGTTGGTGATGCGCAGGTAGGGGTAGCTTTTGTCATCGCGAAACAAAATGTTGTAACGCGGATTCAGGCTTTTGATGAGATTGTTCTCAAGCAGCAAGGCCTCCGCCTCGGTGCGGGTCGGGGTCACGTCCACCCGCACAATTCGCTCCACCATGTGCGCCGTGCGCGGGCTGGCATGCGTCTTCTGAAAATAGTAGGACACCCGCTTCTTCAGGTTCTTGGCCTTGCCCACATACATCACCACACCATTGGCGTCGATCATCCGGTACACACCGGGCCGCGTGGTCAGGTCTTTCAAAAAAGCGGCGATGTCAAACACCTCTTCCGGCGTTTGAGCGCTTTGTGAATCCAGCGAGTCTTCCATGGTGCTTCTGCCTCAGCGTTGCAAATAATCGGCAACGCCTTGCAACACCGATTCAAACATCGCAGTGGTGAGTCGCCCTGTTTGCGTGTTGTAGCGGCTCACATGGTAACTGTCGAACAGGCGCAATGCGCCCAAATCGTGTTGCGCACCGTGTGCAAACTTGTAGGCGCTCTGCTTGTGGGAGGTGGCCTTCAAAACCGCCTGGTGTGCCACCACACCGAGCGCCAAAACAACCCTGGGTGGATGCACCCGCAACTCGCGGGCAATGTAACCGTTGCAGGTTTTAATCTCGGCCGGGGTGGGCTTGTTCTCGGGTGGTACGCACTTCACGGCATTGCTCACGCGGGCATTCAACAGCTGCAAGCCATCCCCCACAGCCACCGATTGAGCTTTGTTGGCAAATCCGAACTTATTCAAACTGCTGTAAAGCAGCTCGCCGCAGTAATCGCCCGTGAAAGGCCGTCCGCTGCGATTGGCACCATGCAAGCCAGGCGCCAGGCCCACAATCAGCAACTCTGCCGATGCAGGGCCAAAAGGCGGCACTGGCCCATTGAAATGGCCCGGAAACTTGGCCCGGTTTTGTGCGTGAAATTCATTGAGGCGCGGGCAAGCGGTGCAATGCACATCAAAGACCTCGGTGGGCCAGGCCTGGTCGGTGGGCCTGGGTTGCCAGGCACCACCAAGCGAAGCCAGTTTATGCGTGTTGGAAGAATGGGTCATGGGCATCGCCAAAAAATTCATGGCCCCATTTTACCCTTGTCTCGCCTCAGTTCAGCGCCGCACGCAATTTCATCCTGCTTGCAGCAAACATGGCAACGCCAATCACCACGGCAGACAACACCGCATTCATGCCCAAGGCAAGCAAGGTCAGGTCCCATGGAATCGGGGCCTCGGGGTGACGAAATACCAACAAGGCAAGCAGACTTTCCAGCGCGACATCAATTGCAAAAAATGCGAGAAAGATGCGCGTGGCATCGTCCCGAAGCGATTTTCCCGGATTGGCTTCTCGATAGGCATGCACCAAACTCACCGTCAGTGTCATCAGCAACAAGCCAGCAAAGCCTGTGAATTTGGGCAACTCGAAAAATGTAGCCAAGCCCAATGCGAGCACGTATATCGAAGGGAAGAGGATTGCAAATCGAAGAATCAAGGATTTGACAGACATGGTTGCGGGTGATTCGCCCTTGCGAACCACGGGTTGTTGAGCAGACCGAAGGCTACAACCCTTTTGCTCGTTCACAAAAAAACGCCACTTCGGGTCACCCGGTTTAGGCAGGCACCCCGGCTCTACAAGCACGGGGGTGGCCACCATCAACCCAAGGCCTTCCGCGCATTCCAGAACAAACGCATCCAGGGCGAATACTCACCTTCACCCGGGGGGGCCCAACTCATTTGCACGGTGCGAAACACCCGCTCGGGATGCGGCATCATGATGGTGAATCGGCCATCCGGTGTGGTGAAGCCTGCCAAGGCCTCGGGGCTGCCATTGGGATTGAACGGGTATTGCTGGGTGGGCTCGCCGTTGGCTGTCACATACTGCACAGCCGCCAGGCTGTTGGCGCTGAGTTGCGCATGGTTGCCCTGGCGGGAAAAATCGGCACGGCCTTCCCCATGCGCCACCACCACCGGCACCACCGACCCTTCCATGCCCTGCAGCAAAATGGAAGGGGTCTTGTTGACACGCACATTCACCAAGCGGGCCTCATACTGCTCGCTCTCATTGCGCATCAGCTTGGGCCAGAATTGCGCACCGGGAATCAAGTCGCTCAGGGTTGCCATCATCTGGCAACCATTGCAGACGCCCAAACCAAACACATCGGTGCGGGCAAAAAACGCAGCAAACTGGTCAGCCAGCACGCTGTTGTAACGGATGGTTTTGGCCCAACCCTCGCCAGCGCCAAGCACATCGCCATAGCTAAAGCCGCCAAAGGCCGCCAAGCCCTGGAATTCTGCCAGGGTGCGCTTGCCGGTCAACAGATCGCTCATGTGCACATCCACCGCCTCAAACCCAGCCTGGGTAAACGCCGCAGCCATTTCAAGCTGACCATTCACACCCTGCTCCCGCAGCACCGCCACACGCGGTTTGTGGCCGCTGGCAATGTAGGGTGCTGCAATGTTGTTTTGTGTGTCAAACGCGGGCTGCCAAACCAAGGGGTTGGGCAGCTCGGCCTGCACAGCATGTTCGCTTTGCGCGCAAGCCGGGTTGTCACGGCGCTTGGCAATGTGATGGCTTACTTCATCCCACTGGGCTTGCAGCACACGGCGGGATTCGGAGTAAATGCACTTCGCATCGCGGTAAAACTCAATCACATCGCGGTCATTGGGTTTGCCAATGATGTTGCTGTGCCTGCTCAAACCCACCGACCGCAGCACATCCATGGCCTCGCTTTTGCGGGCGGCTGGCACTTGCAGCACCACGCCCAGTTCTTCGTTGAACAGGGCTTTCAAGGTGAGCTCGTTGCGCTGCACAGCCACCTGCTCTGGACGAATTTTGAAATCACCCCAATCTGCGGCGTGTGGATCGATGGTGATGATGTCAAGGTTGATGGACAAACCGCTGCGACTGGCAAAGCTCATCTCGGCCAATGCGGCCATCAGACCACCGTCCGAGCGGTCGTGATAGGCCTTCACCAGGCCCTTGCTGCGCAACTCCACCATGGCTTTCGCAAAGGCCTTGAGGTCTTCGGCGCTTTCCACATCGGGGGTGTCTTCGCCCAATTGATTGGTCACCTGGGCCAACACACTGGCGCCCATGCGCATTTTTCCACGGGCCAGGTCCACCAGCACCAACACAGAGTCCTCTGAAACATCCAGCACCGGCGTGAGGGTGCCACGCACATCGTCCACTTTGGCAAAGGCCGACACAATCAGGCTGACTGGGGACAACACCTCCTTCTGCACCGCCCCGTCGTTCCAACGGGTGCGCATTGAAAGGGAATCTTTGCCCACGGGAATGCCCAAGCCCAACTGCGGGCACAATTCCAGGCCCACCGCCTTCACCGTGTCAAAAAGCGCCGCGTCTTGCCCAGGCGTGCCACAGGCGGCCATCCAGTTGGCGCTCAGTTTTACATCTTCCAGCTTGGCCACAGGCGCGGCCAACAGGTTGGTCAGCGCTTCGGCGATGGCCATGCGGCCAGACGCCGGTGCATTCAACACAGCCAAGGGCGTGCGCTCACCCATGGCCATGGCCTGGCCGGTGTAGCCGGTGTAATCGTTGGTGGTCACCGCCACATCCGCCACAGGCACCTGGTGGGGGCCCACCATTTGGTCGCGCGCGGTGAAACCGCCCACGGTGCGGTCACCAATGGTGATCAAAAAACGCTTGCTGGCCACTGCGGGAAATTTCAACACCTGTGAGATCACCTCACCCAGCTCACTTTGAGTAAGATCAAGCGGCGCTTTGGCAGGCTCCACATGCTGGTCTTTGCGCTCCATGCGGGGCGGCTTGCCCAACAGCACTTCCATGGGCATGTCCACCGGGTTACGCGGGCTCTCTGCATCCAGCACTTTCAACTGGCGCTCCTGCGTGACCACACCCACCACACAGAAGGGGCAACGCTCGCGCTCGCACAGCGCCGTAAAAAGCGGCAAGGATTCAGGCGCAATGCCCATCACATAGCGCTCTTGGGATTCGTTGCACCAAATCTCTGCAGGGCTTAAACCACTTTCATCCAGATTCACCTTGCGCAGGTCGAAGGTGGCTCCCCGGTTGGAGGCATCGGCCAGCTCTGGAAACGCATTGGAAATGCCGCCAGCGCCCACATCGTGAATGCTCAGGATGGGATTGTTCTCCCCCATGGTCCAGCAACGGTCCAGCACCTCTTGTGCACGGCGCTCCATTTCTGGGTTGCTGCGTTG
>DASUEC010000067.1:0-6454 GCA_036275255.1 Limnobacter sp.
ACAAAACTGCAAGGGCAAAACCATCAAAATTCTGGAACGTCGCAAGGCCATTGGCGGGACATGGGACTTGTTCCGTTACCCCGGTATCCGCTCCGATTCGGACATGTTCACGTTGGGTTACAGCTTCAAGCCGTGGAAAGGCGAGAAGGTGCTGGCCAATGGGACCGAAATTCGCAACTACGTGACCGAGGCTGCCAAAGAGCACGGCGTGACCAAAGACATCCAGTTTGGTTTGAAAGTTACCAGCGCAAACTGGGACAGTTTGGTCAATCAATGGGTGGTGGAAGGGGTGATTGAAGAAACCGGCGAGAAGCAGGTCTACACCGCCAACTTCTTGATGGGTTGTACGGGGTATTACAACTACGATCAGGGTTACAGCCCCGAATTCCCAGGCATCAAGAATTTCAAGGGCACCGTGGTGCACCCCCAGTTTTGGCCCGAAAATCTGGATTACAGCGGCAAGCGCGTTGTGGTGATTGGCAGTGGCGCAACTGCAATCACCCTGGTGCCGGCCATGGCCGACCAGGCGGACCATGTGACGATGCTGCAGCGTTCGCCCACCTACATTGCGTCCATTCCTTCGGTGGATCCGGTGTCTGTGGTGTTGAAGAAGTTCATGCCAGACACCTGGGTTTACAACCTGGGCCGCGCACGCAACATCGCCTTGCAGCGCCTGATTTTCAAGTTGTCAAAAGAACGTCCCAATGCGATCAAGCGTCTCTTGCTGGGTGCCACCCGTGCGCGCATGGGCAAGGGCTTCGACATGAAGCATTTCACCCCAAGCTACAACCCTTGGGACCAGCGTTTGTGCGTGGTGCCCGATGGGGATCTGTTCAAGGTGCTCAAGAAAGGCAAGGCCAGCATTGTGACGGACCACATCGACACGTTTGTAAAAGAGGGCATCAAGCTCAAGAGCGGTGAGGTGCTGGAAGCAGACATCATTGTGACCGCCACCGGGCTTGATCTTCAAATTTTGGGTGGCATGGGGCTGACCATCGATGGCAAGGCGTTGAATGTGGGCGATGTGATGAGCTACAAAGGCGTCATGATGAGCGATATTCCCAATTTTGCCATGGTGTTTGGTTACACCAACGCCTCCTGGACCTTGAAGGCCGACCTGGCCAGTGAGTTTGTTTGCCGTGTGCTCAATCACATGGACGCCAAGGGCTACAACCGCGTGGTGCCCAACGCCAATGGCGTGAGCCCGGACGGCTCACCGTTGTTCGACTTGGAAGCGGGTTACATGAAGCGCGCCGCAGACCGCCTGCCCAAGCAGGGGCCGGTGGCTCCTTGGACCATTGAAAACAATTACCTGGCTGATCGACCGGTGCTCAAGAAGGGCAAGATCGAGGATGGCGTTCTGGAGTTTGCGAAGGCGGGTTCCGCAACGGGCAAAAAACCTTCGGATCGCAAGTCACAAGCCAAGCAGGCTGCGTGATTGGGTAGTCGATAGCCTGCAAGCAAGTTCGTGCTCACCATCGGTTTGACGGTATCAACTTAAGAACCGGTCAATGGTGAGCACAAACATTGCGCACTGCGATGAATCGCTGGATTGGAAACAGTGCCCTTTCATGACAGCGGAGACTACCTCTGTCTAGCGATTCACATTCCTCTTTTTTGACAGTTTTCAGGCGCAGCGTTTGAATGTCAGGCTGTTTTATTCTTAAGCCCCGAGATGTTCAACTCCAGCTTCGGCAAACTGTCACTGACCCAGCCTGCCTTTTATATTCCTCAACCTCAGCATTCGCTGGTCGATGTGATTGCTCGCAGCTATGGCATTCTGCCCGGGCAGGAGCCAATTTTCTCCGCATTGTTGGAATACCTTCTGGCACTGAATCCTGGTGTGACGAACCCGCGCATGCCTTTGGGCAGCTACGCGCCCCGGACGCTTGACTTCATTTCCCACGATCCACACACCCTGTTGTGTATGGACCCCAATGTCGTAAAAGCTCGCATACGCCAAGTGGTGAACGGCGGTGGTGAATTCGCCATCATCGACACTGCGCGTAATTTTGTACCGGCCGACCCAGCCGAGCGCGGCATGTAAGAATTTCTTGCCCGGTTAAGCAATGACACCCAGCACGTCACCGATTTTGCAGGCGTGGGCTTGGGTGTGCTGGGGCATTTGAGTGGCATACAAAACCGCGATGTTATCGGGCGTTTACAGCAGCTTAATACAGAGCGCCTGGCGGGTAAGCTGAGCGTACGCCAATACCAGTTGCGTCAGCAAGAAGTGCTGAATGATTACCTGAAAAAACTGGGCTGGATGGGGTGTCGCGTTGGTCGCCTCCGCTGTGGGTGGCTACTTTGCGCAGGAAGCTGGTAGGGCGGGAGGTAAACTGTTGTACGACCAGTATTTGAATCAGGTAGATTTGGTCTCGGCAACAGGTGTTGGGCAACTTTGTCGATGAAAGATACGTTCTATTTTGTTTTCGCACTTAGTGGCTTGTTGATCGGAATAGGTCTGCCTGCGCTTACCTTGCTGCTCACTTGGCTCACACCGCAGTCCGTCATCGAGCAATACGTCAAGCCACCACATTTCAGTGAATTTGAATCGATTGCTTATCGACATTTTCCATCGAGCTACATTCGAACACTTTTGTTCGCTGTTGCGATCTCAATTCCGGTTTTCCGAAAAGTCCGCTTGTTTGGCGATATTCACAAAAATGTGCCTCGATGGTTCAACATTGTGAGCCGAATGTTTGTGTATGTGGTGTTGGGCTACTGTTTGATATGGGTTTGTGTTTTTATGGTGTTGATACTTATGGCGAAGTTTCAGTAGTTATTACCGTGAATGCTCTCACAGGCTCCAATAGGGCCGTCTTCAGGGGTGATGGAATGATTTGTACATTTTTTGATTTGCAGCATTTTGTTATTGGTGGTCGTATTTCCGGCCAGTGTTTGGTTTCTCGGTTTCAGTGTTGTGATCATTCCGGTGTTATTACCCGTCAGTCTGATTTTGCTGACATGGTTGACCCCGAAAAGTGTCATAGAACGATATGTACGACCGCCGTATTTCAGCGAGTTTGAGTCCGTTGCATACCGATATTTTCCAAGTGGCTGGATCCGAACACTGCTTTTTTCAATGGCCATTTGTTTGTTCGTGTATCTTGTTCTTGGGCACATGGTGCTATTTTGGTGTGCGGGTGGATTTCTGCTGACTTTTGGGAGGTATTTCGAATAAGAGGATTGTCGTGATCAAAGTTGATCTCGAGCCTGTAAAAAATTCTGTGTAAGCTCATTCAAAACCCACTTCGATAACCCAAGCGATTCAATCCACGCGTACCCCTCACCGCGCGTTCGCCCCGAAATTGCACAGGCTGTTCCACACTGCCTTCGCTAAAGCTTCCACCCAGTGGTGTATCAAAGCCACCATTCAAACCCCGGCTCGCCCGTTGGGCTCGCGCAGTACGAAATTGCACCACCTGTTCTTTGTCCACCTCGAATTCGCCACCCAAAGGGGTTTCCAGCGTGCTGGTGTCAAAGCTGTTCAGGGATGGGTTTAGTCCCAGCAAATCGGTGCGTCCAATGGTGAACAGGGCTTTGCCCAGCGGGAAGGGGCCCTCGGCTTGCAGTTGATCCAGTTTTGTTTCAACGGCGAGCCCATTTTCACCGTTGATGAAATGATCCATGGGACTCAACACGGTCGGGAACCGCTGCGATGCATGCGTGGGCCCCACGGCAAACATGGCCACCAAAAAAAGTGTTGCGCAGCAACAAACGCGTGGATGGGCGGTTAAACTGGGCATGATGTGCCTCCTGCAAAGTTGGTCACTTCGAGTGATGCGTTTCAAGTGACCTTCTCTGAGTTATAAATGGACCAGTTGCACTTGTCTATCGGATTTCTTCCTCACTCTAAATAGGTATGCCTGCAGTGACGCCACTGGACCATCTGGCCATAGAGTCCCTGATTTTCGAGCTCCTGGGCCAGCGAGCCCCAGGGCGGAGCGTCTGTCCTTCGGAGGTTGCCCGGCAATTTAGCCCGGAAGGTTGGCGCAACTGGATGTCCCCTGTTCGGGGTGTCGCACGCGAATTGCTCCGGCAGGGGCGTTTGCGGGTCACCCAAGGCGACAGGACCCTGAATGCACACGAGGACTGGCATGGCCCGGTTCGCTTGCGTTTGCCCGCCTGTGGCAAGGATTGAGCCCGTGGACAAGCACCCAACACAACCCTCGTCCCCCGACCCTTTGCCGTACGCCTGGCGAAAGGTGGTGCACTTTGCCCACAACATGGCACAGGCCAAAGTGGGCGATGCCATTGGCCGCAGCCCCAGGCAGCAACTCACCTGGGTTGGATTGGCCGCCTTGCCGCTGTTGTTGCCGTTTGGCATTCCTGGTGTGGCCACCACCCTGGGTTACCTGACCTGCCTGCTGGGCCTGGGGTATGCCGCTGGCTACGGGGTGCCCATTCCGCGCTGGTTGGCCGAAAAGCGATTGCCGCCCAAAGCGGCCCAGGTGCTGCACCGCATGCTGTATGCATTCATCCGCCGGGTGGGCAAACGCAGCCGGCCGCGCCTCTACCTGATGAGCCATCGACGCATGCGCCCGCTCAACGGGCTGATGCTGGCCTTCGCGGGATTGACCATGGCTGCACCCGTACCTTTCGCATCGTTTGACAATGTGTTGCCTGCGGCGGCCATGGTGTGCATCACATTTGGCCTGCGCGTGCGTGACGGAGCCCTGGTGTTGGCGGGTTATGGCTTTGCGGTGCTGGCGGCCTTGCTGGTCTTGGGTTTGTGGTGGGGCGGTTATGCTGTTTTTGTGTGGGTCATGGCCCAGCCGTGGGCGGCTCAATGGCTGGGTTGGCTTTTTTCCTGAGCAGGGCGCACCCATGGCTTGCAAATTTGGGGGCGTAGTCCGATAGAATCTGACGAAGTTCTTTATTGGAGCGGCAATACACCATGTCCACCAAACAAACGATTGATTTCTATTACGACCTCACCAGCCCCTACAGCTGGGTGGCTGCCGAATTGATTGAAGAAATCGCCGCCGCTGGCCAGCGCACGGTGAATTACAAACCCACCCTGTTGGGCTTTGTGTTCAAGGCCACGGGCAATTCTGCCCCCATGATGAACCCGGCCAAGGGCAAGTACGCTGCGCGCGACTTTGCACGCACAGCCCGCTTCCATGGGCTCACCATCCGCTGGCCCAAGCAGTTTCCCATCAATGCCACGGTGGGCTCGCGTGCAATCCTCAAGTTGAAAGCCACCCAGCCCGAGAAGGTCGGTGACTTCACCCGGGCCTTGTTTCGGGCCTACTTTGTGGATCAGCAAGACATCACCACCGAAGAGGGCGTGAAAGCCGTGGCCGACGCCATGGGGCTGGATGGTGCGGCACTGGCTGCTGCCAACAGCGATGAGGCCATCAAGGAACAAATGAAAGCCGCGGTGCAGGAGTCGGTGGATGTGGGCATGTTTGGTGCCCCGTATTTTGTGGTGGACGGTGAGGCCTTTTGGGGCCAGGACCGCATGGACCAATTGCGCCGCTGGGTGGTGGAGGGGCCTTTCTAAATGGCTGTTTTGCCCCACAACAATGTGAACGCGCGACCCGACTTTGGGGCCAATGCGCAGGCCATGCAGGCTTTGGTCAATGAATTGCGGGAGCGCCTGGCCCTGGTGGCCCAGGGAGGTGGCCCACAGGCCTGCGAGCGCCATGCTGCGCGCGGCAAGTTGCTGCCCCGCGAGCGTGTGGCGGGCTTGCTCGACCCTGGTTCACCCTTCTTGGAACTGGCGCCGCTGGCTGCGTGGGGCATGTATGGCAACGCCGCACCGGGTGCGGGTGCAATCGCCGGCATTGGCCGGGTGAGTGGTGTGGATTGCATGATTGTGTGCAACGACGCCACCGTCAAAGGGGGCACGTATTACCCCCTGTCTGTGAAGAAACATTTGCGGGCCCAAGAGGTGGCTGCAGAGAATAATCTGCCTTGCATTTATCTGGTGGATTCGGGCGGGGCCAACCTGCCCAACCAAGATGAGGTGTTTCCCGACCGGGATCATTTTGGCCGCATCTTTTTTAACCAGGCCAACATGAGCGCGCAGGGCATTGCGCAGATTGCAGTGGTGATGGGCAGTTGCACTGCGGGCGGCGCCTACGTGCCGGCCATGAGTGACGAGGCCATTATTGTCAAAAACCAGGCCACGATTTTTTTGGGTGGTCCCCCCTTGGTGCAGGCCGCCACCGGCGAGAAAGTGAGCGCAGAAGAGCTGGGCGGTGCCGATGTGCACACCCGCTTGTCGGGCGTGGCCGACCATTTGGCAGAAAATGACCAGCACGCGCTGGAAATCGCCCGCCGCATTGTGGCCAACCTGGGGCGCCCTGAAAAACGTTACCCCTGGGCACGCACCGAGCCGCGCGAGCCTTTGTACAGCGCTGAAGAAATTTATGGCATTGTGCCCACCGACACCAAAAAGCCCTTTGATGTGCGCGACATCATTGCCCGCCTGGTGGATGGCAGC
>DASUEC010000068.1:0-5564 GCA_036275255.1 Limnobacter sp.
CGCGCCGGGGGGTGTGTGCACATTTCGTGCTTAATCTTTAATCAAGGAGCAAAAATGAAAAGGAATCTCCTCGCAGCAGCGTTGGCCGTGGCCAGTGTCGCCGCTGTACAGCCCGCAGTTGCCCAAGACCTCACAGGTACGCTCAAAAAAGTTGCTGAAACAAAAACTTTTGTGATCGGTTACCGTGAATCGTCTGTTCCATTTTCATATCTGGACGACAAACAAAAGCCCATCGGTTACCACATCGATGTGTGCAACAAGATTGTGGCTGCCGTTAAAACCAAGCTGAAGATGGCCGACCTGAAAGTCGACATGCAGCCTGTGACCTCCGCCAACCGCATTCCACTGCTGCAAAACGGCACCGTTGACCTGGAGTGTGGTTCTACCACCAACTCTGTGAAGCGTCAGGAACAAGTGTCCTTCGGCAACACCACGTTTGTAACCAGCGTGAAGGTTGTGGTTAAAAAGGCCAGTGGCATCAAGAGCCTGGCTGACCTGAACGACCAGCCCATTGCGACAACTTCCGGCACCACATCCGTTCAGCTGATCAAGCAAAACGAAAAGGGCGCCAATGTTAACTTCAAAGAGATCTACGGCAAAGACCATGCCGAGAGCTTCTTGCTGGTTGCAAACGATCGCGCCAAGGCGTTCGTGATGGATGACATCCTGATTGCAGGTTTGGTGGCCAACAGCGCCAACCCCAACGACTACACTTTCCTGCCTGAAGTGCTCCGCACAGAGCCATACAGCGTGATGATCCGCAAGGATGATCCTCAGTTCAAGGCGGTGGTGGACGAGACCATCAACGGCATGATCAAGTCTGGCGAAATGGAAAAGCTGTACACCAAGTGGTTCCAGCAGCCAATTCCTCCAAAGAATGTCAACCTCAACTTCCCAATGTCTCCTGAGTTGAAAGCGGCATTTGCCAAACCCAACGACAAAGGCGTCGAATAAACCGCGCCTGTTGTAACAAGGCCGGCGAGCGTCCAATGCGCAAGCCGGCCTTTTCCATGACTTAACCGAGACCTTCAACTCGGGAGCAAAACAAAATGAACATCGATTTGAATTGGCTGCTGTTTTTTCAGCCGATCTTCGAAGAAGCAGACGTGAAGTGGTGGGAGATGATTTTCTCCGGCCTGCTTTGGACCCTTGCCACATCCGCGGTGGCCGGCGTTATTGCTTTCTTCGTGGGTTCCCTGATGGGTGTGTTGCGCACCACCTCCAACAAGTGGCTGGCGCTGCTTGGCAACACTTATGTTGAGATTTTTCGCAACATCCCGCTCATCGTTCAGTTTTTTCTTTGGTACTTTGTGCTGCCTGAATTCTTTCCTGCACTCAAGGCATGGTCCATTGAACAAGACCCCACCATCGTGCAGTTTCTTACTGCGATTGTTTGTTTGGGATTGTTCACCGCGTCCCGGGTGGCAGAGCAGGTGAAGTCTGGCATCTTGTCCCTTTCTCGTGGCCAGCGTGCGGCGGGTTATGCACTGGGGCTGACCGAACCACAAACTTACCGGTTTGTGCTGCTGCCCATGGCCTATCGAATCATCGTACCGCCCATGACCTCCGAGGCGATGAACCTCATGAAAAACTCCTCCGTGGCGCTCACCATCGGCTTGACTGAGCTTACGTTCCGCACGCGTGAAATGGGCGAGAACACGTTTGCTTTCTTTGAGGCGTACATTGCAGCCACTGTGCTGTACGTGATTGTTGCCATGTCGGTCAACCGTGTGATGGCCCTGATCGAAAGGCGCACAGCGGTGCCTGGTTACATCGCGGGAGGCAAGTGATGAACACTTTCGATTTCAGCGCAATCACAACTTCTTTGCCCTATCTCATGACGGGGCTGGCTTATACCGTGCAGCTCACGGTGGTGGCTTGTCTGGGTGGCATTTTCTTTGGCACTCTATTGGCCTTGGCCCGCCTGTCCAGCATCAAGCCTTTGGCCATGCTCGCAGCTGGGTACGTCAACCTGATGCGATCCATCCCGCTGATCCTGGTGATCTTCTGGTTTTACTTTCTGGTGCCCATCGTGATTCAGGCGGTTACAGGTGCTGAGCGTCCACCTCAAATTGGTCCGGACCGCTCTGCATACATCACCTTCATCATGTTTGAGGCTGCCTTCTTCTGCGAAATCATGCGGGCAGGCATCCAGAGTATTCCCAAAGGACAGGTGGGGGCAGCTTACGCTTTGGGCTTGAACTATCGCCAGGCCATGTGGCTGGTGGTGTTGCCGCAAGCGTTCCGCAACATGTTGCCTGTGTTGCTGACCCAAACCATTATTTTGTTCCAGGACACATCCCTGGTGTATGTACTCTCTGTGACCGACTTTCTGGGCGCTGCGTCCAAGGTGGCGCAGCGGGACAGCACCCTGGTGGAAATGTACACCTTTGTGGCCCTGGTCTATCTGGCGATCTGCTTCAGCCTGTCGATGCTGGTCAAAGCACTCCAGAAAAAAACCCAAATTATTCGATAGCAGGAGAGCACTGTGATTGAGATCAATAAAGTCAGCAAGTGGTATGGCAGTTTTCAGGTGCTCACCGATTGCACAACTTCTGTTAAAAAAGGCGAGGTTGTTGTGGTGTGTGGTCCTTCGGGTTCTGGCAAATCCACCTTGATCAAATGCGTGAACATGCTGGAGCCTTTCCAGCAGGGCACCATCACGGTGGACGGTGTGTCCGTGGGGGCCAAAGGCACCGATCTTCCCAAGCTGCGTTCTCGCGTTGGCATGGTGTTTCAGCATTTTGAGCTGTTCCCCCATTTGTCCATCACCGACAACCTTACATTGGGGCAAATCAAGGTGCTTGGTCGCTCCAAAGAGGAGGCTGTGGCCAAGGGTTTGGGGCTGTTGGACCGGGTGGGTTTGAAGGCGCACGCCAACAAGTTTCCTGGCCAGTTGTCGGGTGGTCAGCAGCAGCGCGTGGCGATTGCTCGTGCGTTGTCCATGGATCCCATTTGCATGTTGTTTGATGAGCCCACTTCTGCGCTGGATCCCGAAATGATCAATGAGGTGCTGGATGTGATGGTTGAATTGGCACAAGAGGGAATGACCATGATGTGTGTGACGCACGAAATGGGATTTGCCCGCAAGGTGGCCGACCGTGTGATTTTCATGGACCAAGGCAAAATTGTGGAAGATTGCGGCAAAGAGGATTTCTTTGGTACACCGCGTTCTGATCGTGCACAGCTCTTCCTGTCCAAAATCCTCAACCACTAAACCACCGCTTTCGCGCAACAAAAAAGCCGCTGCTTACAGCGGCTTTTTTGTTGCTGCACGCCGATGTTTCTATTTGGGTTTGTTGGCCGTCGCGTTGCTTAGCATCAGCTCCCTGGTTTTGGCGTATTTCATGAAGCTGTTGAAGCAACCAATTGCGATGTGCACCAAACCTGGCCAGCCGTCACGAAAACCCTGCCGAAGCACATAAAACTTGATAAAACGCACCCAGGGCGACAGCACGAGTTTGCCCAAGCCAGGCCATTTGCCGCGCTGGGCCAGGGCCTGTGCCTGCAGGGTGGTGTATCTGTTTTGTTTGTCCAGGTAGCGGCCCAGTGATTCTGCCGAGTTGTGTAGCAAGTCGCCTTGCAGCGTTAGAAAGTGCATGCCAACCGCATTGGCCTGCACTTTTTCGTGAACAGCGTCATCGCTCCAGTGGGCACGCAAGCGATGAAACAGGCGGCGTGAGAGGTCTGGGTAGCCCTCGCCGTGCCGAAGGTAGCGCCCCAAAAAATAATTGCATCTGGGCATTTGAAAGCCTGCGACCGATTCTGCAATCGGGTTTGCCAAAGCCTGTTGGATTGCTGTTTGCAAGGCCGGGGTAATGCGCTCATCGGCGTCCAGGCAAAGCACCCAGTGGTGGTGTGCCTGGGCCACTGCAAACTGTTTTTGCGGGCCAAAGCCCATCCATGCTTGTTCAATGACCCGCGCGCCGTGGCGCGCAGCCAACTCGCAAGTGCCATCGGTGCTGCCAGAGTCCACCACCACAATTTCGGAGCACCATGAAACACTCTGCAGTGCGGCTTCCAGTTGGCTGACTGCGTTCAGGGTGATGAACACGGCAGAGACGGGCATGTTCAGCGGGATCGAAGGCTGTGAGGGTGTGCTCAAATCAAATGTTCCAGGTCTGTGTAAAATGATGTGTTTGCCACCCAGCGAGTGCGCTAGATGAAGCGTATCTTAATTGTTAAAACCACGTCCATGGGCGATGTTATTCATGCCCTGCCGGTTTTGCACGACATTCACGCTCATTTGCCCGGTGTCCGTATTGACTGGATGGTGGAAGAGCCTTTTGCCGATTTGGTGCGGGCCAATGCCCATGTTGATGCTGTGGTGCCCGTCAACCTGCGCACCTGGCGCAAGCGGGGCATTCGCCATGTTTACCAGCAGTGGTGTGCCTTGAAAGCACGCCTGAGGGAACAGCCTTACGATGCCGTGATTGATTTGCAAGGCTTGCTCAAAAGCGCTTTGCTTGCCTGTGCTGCCACAGGGCCACGCATGGGGCCTGGGTTTGGGTACGCCAAGGAAGGGCTTGCCGCCCTGTTTTATGGGCGCAGGGCCGGATGGGACCCAAAAGCCCATGCTGTGGAGCGCCTGCGCGAGTTGGGTGCCTTGCTGCTGGGCTACACCCTGCAGGGCCCTCCGGTGTTCTATGAAAGCAAACCCAGAAAGGCGTTGCTGCCTGCACCGCGCGGTGCACAAATCTGGTTTTTGCATGCCACGGCGCGCGATGAAAAAAAATGGCCGGTGGTGCGCTGGCGGGAACTGGCTCACCGTTTTTCCGATTTGGGCTACACGGTCTGTTTGCCTTGGGGCAGCGATGCCGAGCATGCCCAGGCGCAGGCCATTGCAGCCAACATTGCGCTTGTGCGTGTGTTGCCGCGAACGCCGCTGGGTGAGTTGAGCAAACAGATTTCTCAGGCCGCTTTGGTGGTGGGCGTGGACACGGGCATTACCCATTTGGCGGCGGCTCATTATTTGCCGATGGTGGCTTTGTTTTTTGCAACCCCTGCCTGGCGATTTGCGCCGCGGTTTAATCCGCACGCAATCAGCTTGGGCGATTTGGACCGCATGCCCTCTGTGGGCGAGGTGTTTGAGGCGTCGTCCCGGCTTTTGAGGGGCAACAAACTTTGATCCTGTTCCTGCCTTTGTACAATCTGTTGATGCTTTTGTTGCAGCCATTGCTGGCGCTTTATCTGCTTAAGCGGGGCATTCGTCAGCCGGAGTATCGCCAGGGATGGGGCATGCGGTTTTTTGCAGAGGTGCCAGACTTTAGGTTGTTGCCAAGGCCACCCCGCAGGATTTGGGTGCACGCTGTGTCGGTGGGCGAGGCCCATGCTGTTTCGCCCTTGGTGAAGCACTGGCACAAGGTGTTTCCTGGTGACCATTGGGTGTTTACATGCACCACCCCCACAGGCATGGCCACTTGCAGGCAGTTGTATGCTGATTTGCCCGGTGTTGGGTTTTCGTACCTGCCTTATGACCTGCCCTGGCTGGTGGGCCGCTGCATTCGCCGCTTGAATGCCGATGCCCTGTGGGTGGTGGAAACCGAGTTGTGGCCCAATCTCCT
>DASUEC010000069.1:0-4811 GCA_036275255.1 Limnobacter sp.
AAGGCCACGTAGAAGGGGTAACGCCAGCCCCAGGCCAGAAAGTCTTCGGTGCTCAGTGCAAACAGCAGGTAAGCAAACAGGCCAGCGGCAATCATGAACCCCACGGGCGCACCCAGTTGCCCCAGCATGGCGTACCAGCCGCGTTTGTTTTCTGGCGCATTCAAAGCCAGCAGCGACGGCAAGCCATCCCAAGAGCCACCCAGGGCAATGCCTTGCCCAAAACGCAAAATGGAAAGCAAAACAATTGCGCCTGCGCCCAGCGTGGCGTAAGTGGGCAAAAAAGCCATGCCTGCGGTGCAAATGCCCAGCAAGAAAAGAGCCACCGTCAGCTTGATTTCACGCCCGTGGTGCTGTTGCACTTTCATGAGCGCAATCGTGCCAATCGGCCTGGCAATGAATGCAAACGAGAAAATGATAAACGAGTACAAGGTGGCGGTGAGCGGGTCTTCAAACGGGAAAAATACCGCTGGAAACACCAGCACAGACGCGATGGCGTAGACGAAGAAGTCGAAATACTCCGACGCGCGCCCGATGACCACGCCAATGGCGATTTCTCCCGGCGTGACGTTGCTGTTGCTGTGGTGATGGCCCGGCGTTTGCTGGTCCTTTGGGGCCTGCTGCTGATTCACCGTGGTTGCGCTGGACATTCGACTACCTCCTCCAAGTTCTGCATGTGTTTTTTTTATTATTTATCAAATATTTAATCTTTGGTCCGTCACCCCTTGGACAATTTGTCCAATCCTCACGGACCGCTCGTCTGAGTAAATTAGCATGGATTTCATATGTACTTTTGCTGGAATAGATGTTCATGCTACTGAAACGTGGGCTTTTCTTGGGCCTCCTGGCCTTTGCGCTTGCCGGGTGCAACACCATCGTGATGAACCCGGCCGGGGACATTGCATCCCAACAGGCGGACCTCATCGTGCTCGCCACGGTGTTGATGTTGCTCATCATCGTGCCGGTCATTTTCCTGACCCTGTTTTTTGCCTGGAAGTACCGTCAGGCCAACAACGCCGAATACGATCCGGAGTGGGACCATTCCACCAAGCTTGAACTGGTGATTTGGGGTGCTCCGCTGCTTATCATCATTGTGTTGGGCTTGGTCACCTGGGTGAGCACCCACAAACTCGACCCCTACAGGCCTTTGGACCGCATTGCGCCGGGCAAGCCGCTGGCAGCGGATCACAAGCCGCTGATTGTGCAAGCGGTGGCGCTCGACTGGAAATGGCTTTTCATTTATCCCGAGCAGGGCATTGCCACGGTCAACGAGCTGGTGACGCCCGTGGATGTGCCGGTGCGTTTTAAAATTTCTGCAAGCACTGTGATGAACGCCTTCTATGTGCCGCCCCTGGCCGGGATGATTTATGCCATGCCTGGCATGGAAACCACCTTGAATGCGGTGATCAATGAAGAGGGCGAGTGGAAAGGATTTTCCGCGAATTACAGCGGCGCAGGTTTTTCCCACATGCGCTTTGACTACCGGGGCGTAAGCCAGGCCGGGTTTGAGCAGTGGGTGGCCCAGGTCAAGGCAAGTGCTGAAGACCTGGATCGCGCCGAGTATGTGGAACTCGAAAAGCCAACCATCAAGCACCCACTGGTTCGCTACGGTGCAGTTGAACAGAATCTCTTCCACGCCATCGTAAACCGCTGCGTGGTGGAAGGCACGGAGTGCATGGACCATCAAATGATGGCCGATTCCATCCGCAACGGCAGCAGCTTGAGCGCCGAAGAAATTTCCCTGCTGATCAACGAGGCCATGTGCACGATTGCGCCCAACGATGATGCGCTGCCCCTTGTGACTTCTGCGAAGTAAAAGCCATGACGACTTATCCAACCGAAACCAGTCCGATTTTTGGTCGCCTCACCTGGCAGGCGATTCCCTTTCATGACCCGATCATTCTGGGCACTTTTTTTGTGGTTGCCCTGGGTGGCCTGGCCTTGTTGGGCCTGATCACGAAGTACCGCCTGTGGGGCACCCTGTGGCGGGATTGGTTCACGAGCATCGACCACAAGAAGATCGGTATCATGTACATGATCCTCGGCTTGGTCATGCTGATGCGTGGCTTTGCAGACGCCATCATGATGCGCGCCCAGCAGGCCATTGCCTTCAATGGCAACGAGGGCTTTTTGCCACCCCATCACTACGACCAGATCTTCACCGCGCATGGCGTGATCATGATCTTTTTTGTGGCCATGCCGTTGGTGACCGGGCTGATGAACTACCTGGTGCCCTTGCAGATTGGCGCAAGGGACGTGGCCTTCCCCTTCCTGAACAATTTCAGCTTTTGGATGACCACCTTCGGTGCAGTGCTCATCATGGCCTCCTTGTTTGTGGGTGAATTCGCCATGACGGGCTGGCTGGCCTATCCGCCGCTCTCGGGCATCCTGCAAAGCCCGTACGTGGGGGTGGACTACTACATCTGGGCTTTGCAAATCGCCGGTGTGGGCACCTTGCTGTCGGGCGTGAACCTGATTGTCACCATCGTTAAAATGCGTGCCCCCGGCATGAACATGATGAAAATGCCAGTGTTCACCTGGACTGCCCTGTGCACCAACGTGTTGATTGTGGCCGCCTTCCCGGTGCTCACTGCCGTGTTGGGCATGCTCACCATGGACCGCTACCTGGGCACCAACTTCTTCACCAATGACCTGGGCGGCAATTCAATGATGTATGTGAACCTCATCTGGATTTGGGGTCACCCTGAGGTTTACATTTTGATTCTGCCGCTGTTCGGTGTGTTCTCCGAGGTGGTGTCCACCTTCAGCCGCAAGCGCCTGTTTGGTTACAGCTCCATGGTGTACGCCACCGTGGTGATTACCATCCTGTCTTACCTGGTGTGGTTGCACCACTTCTTCACCATGGGCAGCGGAGCAAGCGTCAACTCCTTCTTCGGGATTACGACGATGATCATCTCCATCCCGACGGGCGCCAAGATTTTCAACTGGCTGTTTACCATGTACAAAGGCAAGATTCGCTTTGAGCTGCCCATGATGTGGACAATTGCCTTCATGATCACCTTCGTGATTGGTGGCATGACTGGTGTGCTCTTGGCCGTGCCCCCAGCCGACTTTGTGTTGCACAACAGCCTCTTCCTGATTGCGCACTTCCACAACGTGATCATCGGTGGCGTGTTGTTTGGCTTGTTTGCTGGCATCAACTTCTGGTTCCCCAAAGCGTTTGGCTTCAAGCTTGATGAGTTCTGGGGCAAGGTGTCTTTCTGGTTCTGGGTGATCGGGTTCTACTTCGCATTCATGCCGCTCTATGTGTTGGGCCTGATGGGTGTGACACGCCGCATGAGCCAGTTTGATGACCCTTCCTATCAGATCTGGTTCCAGATTGCGGCGGTGGGTGCCTTCATGATTGCCATCGGGATTGCAGCCATGATTGTTCAGTTTTACGTGAGCTTCCGCGACCGTGAAAAGCTGCGCGACACCACAGGCGACCCCTGGGATGGCCGCACGCTGGAGTGGGCAACATCCAGCCCACCCCCAGACTACAACTTCGCCTTCACCCCCAGGGTCTACGACAACGACGCATGGGCTCAGATGAAGAAAGAGGGCTACCAGCGCCCCCTGAGCGGGTTCACCGCCATCCACATGCCAAAAAACACGGCTGCAGGTTTTGTGATCTCGGCCTTGAGTGCAGTGGTTGGTTTTGCCTTGGTGTGGCACATCTGGTGGCTGGCTGCTGGCGGTTTTGCTGCCATGATGGTGGCCATTATTGCCCACACCTTCAACTACAAGCGCGACTATTACATCCCTGCGGAAGAAGTGGCTCGCACGGAAGCCGCACGCACCAAATTGTTGGAAAGCCATGTCTGAACTCACCATGAACCAAAACAACAGCGAACGTTTTTACGTTCGCGAGCATCACCCAAAGAACGGATCGCTGCTGGGCTTCTGGCTGTATCTGATGAGCGACTGCCTGATCTTTGCCTGTTTATTTGCAACGTACGCGGTGATTGGCCGGAATTATGCAGGTGGCCCCACCGGGTCTGAGATTTTTGACCTCAACCTGGTGGCCATCAACACGGCCTTCCTGCTGCTGAGCTCCATCACCTATGGCGTGGCCATGGTCAATATGCAGGCCCGCAAGCTCAACGGCACACTGCTTTGGCTGGGCATCACCGGCGTGTTGGGCCTGGCCTTTCTGGCCGTTGAGCTTTATGAGTTCTGGCACTTCATCAGCATTGGGGCAACCCCACAGCGCAGCGGCTTTTTAACCGCGTTCTTTGCCTTGGTGGGCACGCATGGCCTGCATGTGTTGTTTGGCATCATCTGGCTTGTTGTGCTGTTGTTCCAGCTTAAAAAGCACGGCCTGATTGTTGAGAACCGTCGCCGCGTATTCTGTCTTTCCATGTTCTGGCACTTCCTGGACGTGATCTGGATTGGTGTCTTCACCTTTGTGTATTTGATGGGGGTATTGCCATGAGCGCACATTCTCACGACCAACACCACGACGCGCACCATCACGACGAGGAAGATGAAATCCACGTCAGCATGCGTGACTACACCATCGGTTTTGTGTTGTCGGTCATTTTGACAGCCATTCCATTTGCCCTTGTGATGGGCAAGGTGTTCGACAGTTCTGTGACCACTGCCCTGGTCATTCTCGGCATTGGTGCCGTGCAGATTGTTGTGCACATGGTGTACTTCCTGCACATGAACACCAAAAGTGAAGGTGGGTGGACCATGCTTGCGCTGGTGTTCACCATCATCCTGGTGGTTATTACCTTGGTGGGTTCAATTTGGGTGATGTACCATTTGAACACCAACATGATGCCTGGCATGAACCATGAGGCCATTGAAGC
>DASUEC010000070.1:0-7909 GCA_036275255.1 Limnobacter sp.
AGCCGTGGCTCAACTCAGTGACAACGACTTTGAGATTTTTGGCCTGCCCTGCCAGTTTGCACTGGACGGCGCAGCCTTGTCTGCCGCCTACCTGAAGCTTCAAAACCAGACCCACCCCGACCGGTTTGCCAACGGCAGTGCCCAGGAAAAGCGTCTGGCAGTGCAATGGGCTACTCGAATCAACGAAGCCTACAAACGTTTGCAAAACCCGGTGGAGCGGGCCATTTACTGGTGCGAACTGCAGGGCGAAAACCCGCGCGGCCGTCAGAGCAATCTGCCCCAGACGCTGCTCATGCAGCAAATGGATTGGCGGGAGCAACTGGACGACGTGGAGTCACCCAGCGCGCTGGAAGAACTGATCGACGCAGTGACCGCTGAGAAAAAACGCTGTCTGCGTGTGATTGCAGAGAATATCGACCAGAGCAACGACGCCAAAGCGGCCACCCACACGGCCCAGGCGTTGTTGTTCATCGACAAATTTTTGCTCGAGCTGCACAAAAAGCTTGAGCAGATGGAGGATGCCAGCTAATGGCCTTGTTGCAAATTGCCGAACCCGGCATGTCCACTGCCCCCCACGAGCACCGTCTGGCTGTGGGCATCGATTTGGGCACCACGCATTCGCTGGTGGCCAGTGTGCGCTCCGGCAGCGCAGAATGCCTGCCCGACGAGGCAGGCCGTGTGATTTTGCCCAGCGTGGTGCGTTATGGCGAGCAGGGTGTGCGCAACATGGGCGAAGACGCCCTCGCCTGCGCAGACACCGATCCTTTCAACACCATTTTCTCGGTGAAGCGGCTGATGGGCCGAGGCTTTGCCGATGTGGAAGGCCTCAAGCTGCCCTACCAGATCGTGGACAGTGGCTGCATGGTGAACATTCAAACCGGCCACGGCATCAAAAGCCCTGTGGAAGTGTCTGCCGACATACTCCGTGCTTTGCGCAAGCGTGCGGAGGCCACACTGGGGGGTGAACTGGTGGGTGCAGTCATCACGGTGCCTGCCTACTTTGACGATGCACAACGCCAGGCCACCAAAGACGCCGCACAACTGGCGGGGCTGAATGTGCTGCGCCTCATCAACGAACCCACCGCCGCTGCCGTGGCCTATGGCCTGGACCAAAAAGCGCAAGGGCAGTTTGTGGTGTTCGACCTGGGTGGCGGCACATTCGATGTGTCCATCTTGCGCCTGCAAGGGGGCGTGTTTGAAGTGCTGGCCACCGGAGGCGACTCTGCCTTGGGTGGAGACGACTTTGACCGGGCCATGGCGGACCACTTCATTGAATCTCACGGCCTGGCAGGTTTGAGCCCACAACAACGCGGCCGCTTGGTGATGGCCTGCCGCCGGGTGAAAGAGCAAATTTCAAGCGCCCACACGGCCTTTTTAAGTGTCGATTTCAAAAGTGGCGAAACCATTGCCGAAACCGTCACAGCGGAGCAATTTGCGGCCATTGTAGAACCCTTGGTGAAGCGCACCATTCAAGCCACCCGCAAAACCCTGCGAGACGCGGGCCTGGGCAAGGAAGACATTGATGGCGTGGTGATGGTGGGCGGCTCCACCCGCATGCCGGTGATCCGCCAGGCGGTGCGAGAATTTTTTGGCCAAGAGCCCTTGGTGAACCTGAACCCCGACGAAGTGGTGGCCATTGGTGCGGCCATTCAGGCCGACACCCTGGCCGGCAACCGCAGCGACGACGAACTGCTGCTGCTGGATGTGATCCCTTTGAGCCTGGGCCTGGAAACCATGGGTGGGCTCACCGAGCGCATCATCAACCGCAACAGCACCATCCCGGTGGCGCGTGCACAAGAATTCACCACCTTCAAAGATGGCCAAACCGCCATGGCCATTCATGTGGTGCAGGGCGAGCGCGAGCTGGTGAGCGAAAACCGCTCCCTGGCCCGTTTTGAATTGCGCGGCATTCCACCCATGGTGGCTGGTGCTGCCCGCATACGCGTCACCTTCCAGGTGGACGCCGATGGACTGCTCAGCGTGAACGCCATGGAAATGGGGTCGGGCGTGAGTGCCAACATCACGGTCAAGCCCTCGTATGGCCTGAGCGACGACCAAATTGCGGACATGTTGAAAAACAGCTTTGAACATGCCCAGGCCGACATGCATGCACGTCAATTGCGTGAACAACAAGTGGAAGCCCTGCGGCTGGTGGAGTCGGTTGAGGCGGCGGTGGCCAAAGACAGCGAATTGCTCAGCGCCGAAGAACAGCGCGCCATTGCGGCCGAGATGCAAACCCTGCGCGAGTTGGCTGCCGGCAGCGACTTGCGGGCCATCGAGGCTGGCATTGAAACACTGGGCCACTTGACCGAGGACTTTGCAGCACGCCGCATGGACGCGGGCATACGCAAGGCCCTCACCGGCAAAACCATTGATGCGGTGAGCGACACACTCACCGGCAGCAAATAGAACAAACAAACGTAGCGAGATTTACACCATGCCAACGATTAAAATTTTGCCGCACGAGACCCTGTGCCCGGAAGGCAAAACCTTTGAAGTGTCTGCCGGTGCGCAACTGTGCGAATCCATTCTGAAAAACGACATTGCCCTTGAACACGCCTGTGAAATGAGTTGTGCCTGCACCACTTGCCATGTGATTGTTCGGGAAGGGTTCAACAGCCTGAATGAAAGCAGCGACGACGAAGACGATTTGCTGGACATGGCCTGGGGCCTAACTCCCCAAAGCCGCTTGTCTTGCCAGGTGAAAGTGGCAAACAAAGATCTGGTGGTTGAATTGCCCAAATACACCATCAACCACGCCCGCGAAAACCACTGACTGGAGCCTGCATCATGAAATGGACAGACACGCTGGACATTGCAATTGAATTGTGTGAGGCCCACCCCGATGTGGACCCTCAATACATTCGGTTCACCGACCTGCACAAGTGGGTGTGCGCCCTGCCCGGCTTTGCAGACGACCCCAACAAATCGAACGAAAAAATTCTTGAAGCCATTCAGATGGCGTGGATTGAAGAGCAGGACTGATCAGCTTTTCAGCAAGGCCCAACGCTCGTGGTCGCGCCAGCGGCCTGCAATTTTGATGAAGCCGCGGGCCAGCCCTTCTTTTTGAAAGCCGCAAGCCTTGACCAAGGCAATGGATGCCTTGTTGTGGGGTTGTATATTGGCTTCCAGCCGGTGCAAACCCAAATCCTTGAATGCAAAGCGAATGGCCTTGCGCAAGCCTTTGCTGATGTAACCCTGCCTCTCGCAACCAGCAAACGCAAAATAACCCACCACGGCGCTGCGGTACGCCCCAAAAGCCACTTGGGTGAGGTTGACCGAGCCCACCATTTCGCCAGTTTTTTGAAGGCAAATTACAAAGCAATAGGCCTCGGGTGGCTGGAACCGCAGCACATACCGCTTGAACGCAGATGCATCCAGGGGCACGGTGATCCAAGGATGATGCAAATGTCGGCTGGCGCGCACCGCTGCCAAAAAAGCAGCCTGGTCTTCCAGCACCAATGGGCGAATGTCAATCCTGGGCATCAGGGCACCAATGCGGTTTCCTGCCAATGGCCCTGCTGCCAATCGAGGGCCATGCGTTGGTGACCTTCCCGCTTCAAAACCAGGCTGTCCATGCGATGCACCTGCAAATGAAGCACCACGAAGTGCTGCTCGGCCACGGACAGGTCGATCGCTGGAGAATCACTTGAACCCAGTGCTTCCCCAGGGGCGCTGAGGGTGGCGTAATCCCGACGTGCATGCTCGGCAATGGCAGCCCACAACGCAGCACGTTTGGCAGCATCAGTCTCGACCCGTGCCCGGCCCCAAAGACGCAACTGCCAGTTGTGCTTTGCATCCCAAAACAGCAAGCCCACATTGGGCTGTTTTGCGATGTGGTGTATTTTTTGGCTGCGCGCATCTGTGTAGACAGTGATGCAGCGTTCGCCCACATCGACACCGCGCAGCACCACTTGACGCAGTTCTGGGCCTGCATGGCTTTGGGTGGCGAGGGTCAAAACCCGCCAGGGATGTTTTTTGTCTACCTTGGCCCGCACGAGTGTTTGCCATATGTTTTGAGCGAATTCCATTGCCACACCTGCAAAATTGCCCGCAACAACACTCCGCGGGCCAGCGCCACATATTACACACCAGCTCGACTGGAAAACCAAGATGTGCTCGCGTCACAACGAAAGCAGCGGGCAGCCATTTACAATAGGAGGAATTCCAAACCAAAAAGCCATGCAGTGAGCGCCATCCAAGCCAGCAACAGTTTGCCCGAGCAGCCGGAGGAACCCTGGCAACAGGCCATTCTCAAAGGCACCAGCGCCTACTTCAGCGAAATGGCAGCCAACGGGCTGTTGCGCCCGGCCTGGGCCGAGTTTGTGAGCAAGCTCCCCCAGGGCAACCTGCACGAGCAATTAGACAGCAAGCGCAACGCCCTGGACAAACAAATCCGCGACAACGGCATCACTTACAACGTGTATGCCGATCAACAACAAGGTGCAGCAAGACCCTGGTCGCTCGATCTGTTGCCGTTCATGATTGAGCAGCAAGACTGGGCCGTGCTTCAGGCCGGCGTCGCTCAACGGGCCCGGCTGCTGAACATGATGATGGCTGATGCTTATGGCGGCCAGAGTTTGCTCCAGCACGGCTTGCTGCCAGCCGATCTGCTCTTTGGCCATTCGGGGCATTTGCCACAAATGCAAGGGGTTAAGCCTGCAAATGGTGTGTGGCTACACATGATGGCCTTTGACCTGGGCCGCGGGCCAGATGGGCAGTGGTGGATCATCACGCACCGCATTCAAGCCCCCTCCGGGCTGGGCTATGCCCTGGAAAACCGCTTGAGCATTTCACGCAGTTTTAACCGAGCGTTTCGTGAAATGCATGTGCAGCACCTGGCAGGCTTTTACCGCGACTACATGGATGGCATACGCAGGCTTTGCCCCAAGGGCGAAAACGCACGCATCGCCCTGCTCACGCCAGGCCCATACAACGAGACCTATTTCGAGCACACCTACCTCGCGCGCTACCTGGGCATCACCCTGGTGGAAGGCAGCGACCTGGTGGTGCGACAAAACCGCGTCTTCCTCAAAACAGTCAATGGCCTGGAACCCATCGATGGCCTGATCCGGCGCACGGATGACCAATGGCTGGACCCGCTGGAATTGAGGGAAGACTCCCAATTGGGTGTGCCGGGCTTGCTCCAGGCCGTGCGCAGTGGTGGAGTCATCATGGCCAACATGCCGGGTGCAGGTTGGCTGGAAAGCCCGGCCATCCATGGCTTCATGCCCGGCTTGGGTAAACACTACCTGGGTCAAGATCTGGTGTTGCCCAGTGTGCCAAGCTGGTGGTGTGGCGAGTCTCCCGCTTGGGCACAAGCCAGCGAGCGTCTTAACAACCTCGTGATCAAGTCCACAGGCCCCAATCGCCGTGGCCGCACCATGGATAGCGTGATGGGCTCTGAACTGGATGAGATCGAAAAACGCCAGTGGCTCAGCCGCATCAGCCAAACCCCCACCCAATACACCTTGCAAGAACTGATACCGCTTTCACGTGTGCCCATATGGACACGCGAAGGCAGGCTGGAAGAGCGTGCCATGATGCTGCGCCTGTTTGCAGTGAGCGACGGCCTGGGTGGATACACCGTGATGCCTGGGGGGCTCACCCGCGTGGCGGGCGACCAGCATGGTGTGGTCAGCATGCAAAAAGGCGGCAGCAGCCTGGACACCTGGGTGCGCAGTGGTCAACCGGTGGAGCGCACCTCCAACCTGAAAGAAAAGCTGCAGGCGAAAGATTTGCAAGCCTTGCGAAGGCCTGTGTCCAGCCGGGCAGCGGAACATCTGTTTTGGCTTGGACGTTACACGGAGCGTGCGAGCTTTTCTTTGCGGCTTTTGAAGCACGCACAAATGCTGTTCAACGATGAGGAGTACCTGGACCCCACGGCACTGGGTTTGTTGCACGAACTGTGCGGCAAACAGGGATTGAGCAGCGAATTTGATTCGGCCAACCCGATTGGACAAGATGCCTTGGAACAGGAAATTCTGGACCGCATGTGGTACCGCAACGAAGCTGGTGCCCCACCGGCCCAAGGGCTTGCAGAGCAGCTCAACGCGCTGGCGCGCGTGGCGTCCCAGTTGCGGGACCGGCTAAGCAGCGACCACTGGCGATTGCTCAATGACTGCGCCAAAGTGTTGGTAGAACCCGAATGGTTGCGCTTCCACCGCAGCATCCCCAGCGCAGCGCTTGCGCAGGTGCAATTGTATTTGCTGGCCATGCACGGGGAACAAAGCGACCACATGACCCGTGACAACGGTTGGCGTTTTTTGCAACTGGGCAGGCAGCTTGAGCGCCTGTGCTGCGCCTGCGAATGTTTGCTCTCACTCACCAGCACGCCTGGCCGGGCCGGTGAACTGGGATTGGCCATGGCGATTGCCTTGGCCGACAGCACCATCACCTACCGATCCCGTTACCAACACCGCTTTGAGTGGCTGCCAACCCTGGATTTGTTGATTTTTGACGATGACGCGCCCTACGCTGTGCGCAGGATTTTGTACAAGCTGGATATTGTGATTGACCGCTTGCCTGGCGACACCGGCCCGGTGCGTCAGTTGTTTGATGCAGCCTTCAAACAGGGAGAAATGCCCAAAGGCCTGAGCCTGGAGGGCCTTCAACCGCCATTCCCTGCCGAGACCGGGCGGCAACTGCGGCTTTGGCTTCAAAACCTGCTGGACACGGCTTACAACATGAGCGATCTGGTGGGTGCGCAATACTTCCGCCTGGCAGAATTGCCAGACCAAGTGATTCAGGGGCGCTGAGCATGAGCCAACAACACGAGGCCCCGCCCATCCGCAAAGTGAGCCACATCACGCACTACGACTACCAGCAACCGGCCGAATGTGCGCAACAAATTTGTATTTTGCAGCCGCAGGAAGGGCCAGGCATGCAGGCAGGCCTCTTGCGCAAAGGGCAAAGGGTGATCCACCACAGCCTGCGGATTCGCCCCAACCCATCCACCATCCAAAGCCGCACAGACGCCTTTGGCAATGTGGTGCATCACTTCGAGATGAACTACCCCCACGACCACCTGGAAGTGGACAGCGAAATGGAGGTCGAAGTGCTGCCGGCTCTTTACAAGGGTAGCGCAACAGATCTGGACAGCCCAAACTGGCAACACCTGGTGGCCGGGCTTCAATACAAGGCGGGGGCAAGCGTGCACGCCGACCACCAGTTTCGGTTTGAATCCAAGCATGTGCCAATCAACGAACCCATGCGAGACTTCGGCATGCTCGACTTTTGGCCCAACAGGCCCGTGGTGGCGGCTGCGCATGCGCTGATGCACCGCATTTACAAAGAATTCACCTACAAAAGCGGCTCAACCACCATCCACACCACGGTGGACGAAGTGATGGAGCGACGCGAAGGCGTTTGCCAGGACTTTGCCCACTTGATGCTCAGCGTGCTGCGCTCACTGGGCCTGCCAGCCCGCTACGTGAGCGGCTACATGCTCACCGACCCACCGCCGGGCCAGGCCAAACTGCTGGGCGCCGACGCGAGCCATGCCTGGGTGTCGCTGTGGTGTGGCAATGAATTGGGCTGGGTGGACTTTGACCCCACCAACAGCCAATTGCCAGACACGCGGTATGTCACCGTGGCCGTGGGGCGCGATTACGCGGATGTGCCACCGATGCGCGGCGTGGTGCATGGCGGGGGCAAGCATGCTCTGAAGGTGGCGGTGACGGTGCTGTAGCGCTGCGGCTTTTTTTGGCCCAAGCCGAGCCTTGTTCTTGGCCCAGGCCGAGCCTTGTTCTTGGTCCAGGCCGAGCAGAGTCTTGTTTCTCGCTGAAAACCTGTTGATCCCTTGCTGGGCCTGAATGCCCTGGGTCCGCCCCGACAAAACTGCGCGGTCGGGCTCGGCCCCTGCCACGCCCCTGCGGTGCGGTGTCACCGGTCCTTTGCGGCACGCAAG
>DASUEC010000071.1:0-9402 GCA_036275255.1 Limnobacter sp.
GGAAGGACCAAGCAGAGCAACCAGCTCACCACTGTTGAAATCCAGGCTCACGTTGTCCAGGGCCTTGAAATCGCCAAACTGCTTCTGAATGTTTTTGACTTGAATACTCATGATGATTCCTCGTGATGGTGTGTTTAATGCACACCTTGCTTGGCCGCTTGATGCTCAACCCAGGTTTTGATGCCCAAAGTGATCAGGGCCAAAAATGCCAGAATGGATGCCACCGCAAACGCGGCAGAAAACTGATACTCGTTGTACAAAATTTCGACATGCAATGGCAGAGTGTTGGTCTCGCCGCGAATGTGGCCCGACACCACCGACACAGCACCAAACTCACCCATGGCCCGCGCATTGCACAGAATGACGCCATAGAGCAAACCCCACTTGATGTTGGGCAGGGTCACATGCCAGAAAGTTTGCCAACCCCGAGCGCCCAACACCACGGCGGCCTCTTCTTCTTCTTTGCCTTGTGCTTCCATCAACGGGATGAGTTCACGCGCAATAAACGGCACCGTCACAAACACTGTGGCCAACACAATGCCGGGCACAGCAAAGATGACTCGAATCTCATACTCCGCCAACAGCGGTGCAAACCAGCCCTGCGCGCCGAAAAGCAGCACATAGACCAGACCGGCAATCACTGGGCTGACTGAGAATGGCAGATCAATCAGGGTGATGAGCACTTGCTTGCCGCGAAATTCAAACTTGGCAATTGCCCATGCAGCTGCCACACCAAAAACCAAATTCAGTGGCACAGCGATGCCCGCGGCTAGCAGCGTGAGTTTGAGCGCGTACACAGCGTCCGGCTCTTTGAGCGACTCCCAATACACGCCAACGCCTTGCCGAAAGGCTTCCACAAACACCGCGAACAATGGCAATAACAGAAAGAATCCAAAAAAAGCCAAACCTGTGGCAATCAGCGCCCACTTCACAACGGTGGACTCACGGGTGGCCGATGAGCTTTGAAGCTTTTCTGCGCGCGAGGTATGAATATGCAATGCAACAGCGCCAGCCATTATTGGGTTCTCCCTGTTCGTTTGGCAGTCCAGGCTTGCAAGCCATTGATGGCCAGCAACAGAATGAATGAGATGATCAGCATCACCGAAGCAATCGCCGTCGCGCCGGTGTAATCGTATTGTTCAAGCTTGGTGATGATCATCAACGGGGTGATTTCAGACACGTAAGGAATATTGCCCGCAATGAAAATCACCGAGCCGTACTCACCCACTGCACGCGCAAAGGCCAAGGCAAATCCGGTGAGCAAGGCAGGAAACACAATGGGCAAAACGACGTGGAAAAACGTCTGCCAGCGGTTGGCCCCCAGGCAACTCGCAGCCTCCTCCAGCTCGGTTTCCATGTCTTCAAGCACTGGCTGCACCGTGCGAACCACAAAGGGCAAGCCGATGAACACCAAGGCAACCAGAATACCTGGTGGAGCAAACGCCACCTTAAAACCCAAAGGTTCAAGATATTGACCAACCCAGCCGTTGCCGGCGTACAGGGCGGTCAGCGCAATCCCGGCGACCGCAGTGGGCAGCGCAAAGGGCAAATCCACCAGGGCGTCGACAATTTTTCGACCCGGGAATGTGTAACGCACCAAAATCCAGGCGAGCAAAAGACCAAACACCGCATTGATGGCCGCGGCAAGCAATGAGATGCCAAAAGACACCCGATATGTTGCAACCACACGCGGGTCGGAGACGGTCGTCCAGAAATCGGCAAGGCTGAGTTCAAAAGTCTTGATGAAAACCGCAGACAACGGGATCAAGATGAGCAAACACAAATACGTGATCGCATAACCGAGTGTGAGATGAAAGCCCGGCAATACGCGCTTGGTGGAAGAAACGGAGGCCACAATAAACCCTTGATGATTCAACGTGAAATCGAAACGGAGAGTCTATTGGAGCCTTCTTAGATACTGAACGATTAAAAAATTGGATCGATATAAGAAAAACTTATTAGCGGCACCGCTGCCTCTACAGGCCAGCAAGAGCCACATCACCTTCCCCTGAGGCGTTTTTCCGACAGGCGCTTGCGATGCAAGAACTTCCGTTTGCATCGACGCAAAAAGTGGCGAATTGAAATGTAAACGCCTCAAGCGTTTACTGGGTAAACAGCCAGGACACTGGCTGTTTACAGAGGAAATGAACACCAATCATTTCTTGAAGATTTGGTCGAAAATTCCACCATCCGAAAAATGTTCATTGCGCACCTTTGCCCACCCACCAAGCTTCTCATCCACGGTGAATGTTTTTATGGCAGGAAACTCGCTTTTGTATTTGGCCAATACCGCGGGATCGCGAGGGCGAAAGTGATGCTTTGCCACAATTTCCTGGCCTTTGGGCGAGTACAAAAAATCTAGATATTGTTTGGCCAGTTCGCCACTGCCCCGTTTGCTGGTGACTGACTTCACAATGGCCACAGGCGCGGAAGCATCAATCGAAATACTGGGGTACACCACATCAAACTTGTCTGCACCCAATTCTTCGCCGATCAGAATTGCTTCATTTTCAAACGTGACGAGAACATCCCCCACACCACGTTGCGTGAATGTGGTGGTTGCTCCGCGTCCACCACCATCAAGAACAGGAACATTTTTGAACAAATCGGTCACAAATTGACGCGCTTGGGCTTCAGATTTGGTCTTGTCGAGAGCGTACCCCCAAGCGGCCAAATACGTGTAACGGCCGTTTCCAGAGGTTTTTGGATTTGGCACAATCACGGATAGATCCGCACGTACCAGGTCGGACCAATCCTTGATGCTTTTGGGATTGCCTTTACGAACCAAGAACACAGTGGTGGTTGTGTAAGGGGTTGCCTCGTTTGGAAAGGCTTTGCGCCAATTTGCATCCACGAGCCCCTTCTCCACCAGCAGATCAATGTCGGGGGACTGGTTCATGGTCACCACATCGGCCTCAAGTCCGGCAGCCACAGCCAAAGCCTGTTTGCTGGAGCCCCCATGGGATTGACGGACCTGAAAGTTTTTCACGCCCTTCAGCTTCAAATCAGATTCGAACGCGGTGTTGATGTCTTTGTAGAGTTCTCGCGATACATCATAAGAAACGTTAAGTATTGAATCCACAGAAGCCAACACTGGCGTTGAAAAAATGGCTGCACCCAAGAATGCAGAACAAGCAAATGCTTTAACGCGTGTTTTCATAAATGTTCCGAAAGGTTTTCTGTTTGAAAAATGGTGACACCCGCCTGCCGAAGTCCAAATATCAAGGATTGATCATTCACATTTCTGGCGATCAAGCGAACCCTGAATTTGTTTGCGGCGGTTGCAATGGAATGCAAATCGCTCATCGGCCATTCTTTTTTATACCAAAGAGAGAGAAAATCTGGTCGTATCTGCCCGATCAAGCTATGGCTCTGAAGCGAGTTTCTGCTGTGCAATCCCGTCAAAAATCCATTGCGGCGATAGTTATCGGCAGCAAATGCCAAGGTGTTCAAGTCGATCTCGCGTTCAGCCAAAACCTGAATTACAAAATACTCAGGCACCAAGTCCAGCGACTCAATGAAATGACGAAAGGCTCGGTCATGGTTGTCGGCCACCGAGGCCAGAAATCGATGGTTAACATCCAAAAACAAACGGCTTGCATCCACCACCGATGCAAAGTAGTTCAACGTGTGCAAGGCCCGGATCAAACGATCTGTTGCAACGAACAGGTTGTCATCCAAATCATCCAGATCGAGCGCACCTGGGCGACCGATTTCATCGACGAGCACAGCAACATGGCCCAACAAGTCGCCGGAGTCGGTTTCTTGAACTGGCAAAAAATCACTGGTCAAAACATGGTCTTGAATATTAACAAATACCCGACCAGATTCATTTCTCCAGAAGGCCCGCTCATCCGAGGGTCGAAGAGAAAGTTTTTCAACAACAGCAGATACCTTGTCGTACCTCTGCCTTTCAGATTTGGTGTTCATTCAATCGACTCACGTGTCAGTTGCCTCAACTTCACCAGTGCAGAGAAGCGGTTTTTAACAGGGCCTTCTTTTTCATGAATTTCCCCCAAAGGAACGGCTGTCAGCCGATCGCGCAGACTGACAACAACCCGCTCCAAGCCAGGCCAACGACCATAACCTGACTCTGTGTTGATGTGGCCCGCATTTTGTATCCAGGTGAATCGAAGCCCCCACACTTCAGCCCAGTACTGCGCCTGCGTCACCTTCATCCAGGGATCGTTGGTGCTTGCAATCAGAATTCCAGGCACCCCAAGAAGACTGGCCGGGATTGCGTTCAAGAGCCCCTCACTGGGCAGATCATTTTCTTTGGACAAACCAGAAATCGAAAACCGCTCAGGCGATGCTGGCGCCACAAAAACAACACCCGCCACCTTCAAATTGTTGTCGGCTATTGCGACCACACTCGCAAGGCATCCAAAACTGTGGGCAATCAGTATCACACTGCCTGCCTCACTGCGTATGTCATTGCGAATGGCGTCTGCCCACGCTGCAATAACCGGCTTATGGAAATCAATCCCCCTAACCCTGCGGCAATTCGGGATCCGATACTCTGCCCAGGTTTGCCAGTGGCCCGGGCCACTGCCATGCAATCCGGGCACGGTGATGCAGGTGGGCGTCAGCATGTCACATCACCTTGAATCGGTTAGCGCTTGAAAATCTGGTCAAATACACCACCGTCGTCGAAGTGCGTCTTCTGGGCTTTTTGCCATCCACCAAACACCTCGTCAATCGTGAACAGATTCACTTTGGGGAAACGCGACAAGTCTGCCTTGTTCGTCACCAATTCTGGCTTATTTGGACGATAGTAGTTGGCCGCGGCAATTTGCTGACCAACAGTAGAATACAAATAGTCGAGATACGCTTGGGCCACTTTGGTGGTGCCTTTTTTGTCTGAATTGCCTTTCACCAGGGCAACCGGTGGTTCAGCCAAAATGGAGACGGATGGCACAATGATCTCGAACTTGTCTTTGCCCAACTCATTCAAGGCCAAAAACGCTTCGTTTTCCCAAGAAATGAACACATCACCGATGTTGCGTTGAACAAAGGTGTTGGTGGAACCGCGAGCACCCGAGTCAAGCACGGGTACGTTTTTATAAAGATTGGTAACAAACTCCTTGGCCTTGGCCTCGGTGCCCCCAGGTTTCTTGAGTGCATAGCCCCAAGCGGCCAGATAATTCCAACGCGCACCACCCGATGTTTTTGGATTGGGTGTAATCACCTGCACGCCTGGCTTTACCAAGTCATCCCAATCCTTGATGTTTTTGGGATTGCCCTTGCGAACGAGAAACACGATGGTGGATGTGTAAGGAGAGCTGTTGTGCTGAAGCTTGCTCTGCCAGTCAGCAGGAATCTTTTTGGTGGCCTCTGCGATGGCATCAATGTCATAGGCAAGCGCCAATGTCACCACATCCGCCTCAAGACCATCAATCACAGCTCGCGCCTGCTTTCCAGCGCCACCGTGACTTTGCTTGATCGTCACGGTCTCTCCGGTTTTCTCTTTCCAGTATTTGGCAAACGCAGGATTGTATTCCTGATAAAGCTCTCTGGTGGGGTCATACGACACATTGAGCAGCTCGATGTTGGCGAGCGCTGGCTGAGCAGCGCTGAGTGCCAGCAGGGCACCCGCAGAAAAGATGGACGCCAGAATTCGTTTGTAAATCATGATTTGACCTCTAAAAATATGGAATTAGCAGCACGATGGTATGAAAGCCTCCCCAGAAATGGAACGAAGTAAATCTTCTTTGCTTATGCGATTTGGGCCTTATTTGCATAGATCAAATATTTCGTTCTCAACGCGCTGCCCAGATGTCTAAGCTGCACAGCTTCAGTTTGATTAGCCAGAGCAACACCCATGAATGCAAAAGTAAGCCCAACGGGTCCATTTCATTCTGAGCTGGCCCAACGCTTGAATCATGTTGAGGGGATTAAGCGCACAGGTCCGCTGAAATGGGGCATCACTCGATTCCGCATGTCGGACCCATTGCGAAATACGCAAGGGTCTGCAGCCCGTGGCCAACTGTGGTTCAGTGCACCAATCAGCAAAAGCCCAAACACCCACATCAACGGCACCAAGGTGAAAGACTGCCTCGCACTTGCGCGGGCATTCGCGGCACCTGAGCAGCCTCCCGATCGCCTTACATGCGATAACGCTGACCGTGTGTGCCAGCTTGTCATTCAAACTGTTCTGAATGATGAAAGCCATGCGTCTGGACTTTCCGCAGATTTGATTTACAAAGCAGTCCAGCACTTTGACCTGCTCCAGCATGTCCGCAACGTGCACGCCGAAACGGCAGACGACCTCACCCGCCTTCGAAGCCTGACGAATAATTAGACACCCGCCTGGAACGTCTTGCTGCGCCTTCTTGCTACTGGCAATTCGCATGAACTTCTAAGCCGACTCAATCTGCACAACATGCCCGGGCCAGAGGAGATGCACCACCTGAGCAACATGGCCACCGCACTGCTCGAACTGCGGGGTAAACACAATAAACAGATTTGCCAGTCGGACGATCTCCGTCCTGCTGCCATCGCCCACAGCCTAAATGTTCTTGCGGGCCATCACGCCGAGAGCAAGCACACCATGTGGGCTTACAACGCATTTCGAAACGGGCTTCGCACCACAGCGACCGGCAGCGCGTTCATGGCCATTGATGCAAGGTTGTGCAAACTGGGGGTTTGGCTAAGCCGCAATCAGTTCACGCCATGGCATCAGAAGATCTTTCCAATGAGGAACAAAAACCCATTCCGGGCCTTGCGACTGGGCATGATGGGGGCAAACCTTGGTGACTGGAAAAATGGTCAAAGCCCAAAACAGACAAACATACAAAAGCGTGCCGCACCCTCACAGATCTTTGTGCATCTGAGCCACCTGATTGAACAGATACAGGGTGCATCCCGCTATCGCTTTCTTTCCGGAGGGGTGGCGGGCTTGAGCACAAAGGGGGTAAGTGGCACGCTTACCGGGCTGTTTTTGGGCCTTCTGGCGAGATTCAAGTTGGATCTGCGCTGGATGAAACTTCGCCAAGCCGGGGTGGAAATTGCGATGCCGCCCTACAACCTGGAAATGTCGATATTTTCGTCCCAAGGCAATCAGACACAAATCGGTGCCGGCGCTGCCATCGGACCTGGCATGGGTCCATTTGAAATCACAGCAGGTGGATCAATCAAGGCGCTGTCCATCGACCAACGTGAGGACAGCGGCGTTGTGCTGCGCATGCCCAGAGAAAGAGGAAAGGAGCAGCAGTTGCGTTTGCAGTTCAAGGCCATGTTGAGCGATCTGCTCACCCTTGCCCCAGGGGCGAAAGGCAATGGCACTTTGCTCAAGACTCTCTTGGAACGCTACCCGAATCTGAGCGTCAACATCATAGGCAGCGCTGGTGAATACAAACGGACACATGGTGCAAACCTGGAGGTCAATGCAGGAATCAGCGCTGGCCTGGCCAAAGTGGCTGTGCATGGGGAGGCGGGGGTTCAGTTTCATGCCCGAATGAGCAGGCATCACAGGGACTGTGGGGGTGCCATTCAGGTGCATCGTCACTTGCTTGGAAGGCGCTTGCAAATCGGCGCAGAGGGGCGATTGGAAGCCCGGTTTGCGGGCATTTCAGACCCATTCCGAGCCAATATGCTCACGCTCGACGGCTTGACTGGCTCCGTTGATTTTGCCACGGCAGGCCGCCATGTGAAACGAGACGTGGTTTATGTTGAAGGGAAAATCTCACCACTGTCCTACTATGAAGTGGAGTATCAATCATTCGAAGACTTCAAACATGCCATCATGCAGCGCCTGGACGTGTGGTCAAATGCAAAAGCAAAACAAGGCAACAAAACCATTGAAGCAGCCGAGGCGGAAATTCTTGCCTTTTTGAAAAAAGTCGCTGAACGACGAAAACCTCACCACACGTTTGCTGCACGTTGCGAACTTCGCGAAGCCGTGGCACGGGAAATTGATGCCTTGCATGGCCTCATCGCCCAGCACGAGAACCATCCCAGCCTCCAACGGCAAGCGCTGGCCGAGCATTTGCGGCGGGCTCTTCTTGAAAAGCTGGAATGCAGGGACTCATACGAAGAAACATCCTTTCGCGCCTATGACCGCAACGACCGCACCGAAACAGGCGGAATACACGCGGCCTTGCGTCTGGAGCATGTGAATCAAGCCGAGGGCGTGCATGCACACACGCGCTTGATGTAATACCAACAAGCATTGCGCACACAACGTCAAAATCACCATGATTCAGTTTCCGCAGCCTCACTCGCATACGACTTTTTTTCAACCTGAACAAGCATCTACCACGCATCCGAATGATCTTGAAACACAGCTCAAGCAGGCCATGCTGAGGCCGCACGCACTACCCAAAGACATTTCTGCTGGGCAGGCAATCACCTATCTCCAAAACAGCAACTATCAAATGGCCCGTGCTGATTACGAAAAGGGGCTCTTGGAATTGCCAGATATGGCTCGCCACGCAACCAACACCATTCGTGTTGGCCGCGCGATCGAAAACCTCCGCAAAGCACATGTGCATCTCAGTGAAGTGCAATTTCAGGACCTGCTTGGGACGCGCATCACCCCAATCCTTATGCAAATGATCGAAGACGGCATGCTTGATTTGTCCCCCTATTTGCCCAAATCCGCCCACAAAAATGGGTATGCAAAGTACCTGCTCTACTCGCATGCACACCCTGAGCACCCCTACTGCCTGCAACTTTTTGCGTTTGCCCCAAAACAACACGTCGATAACATGCGCGGACAGCGCACCAAACTGCACAACCACATCGCACCATGCGCAAGCTCTGTGCTCCAAGGAACCTTGGAAGAAACACTTTACTGCCCGGTCCAAGGCCCCAGAAAAGGGGCTCCTTTGGCCAGACAAACAAGCCAACGCTTACGCCCCACCGGCTCTGTGGACGGCTTTGCGGAAGATGAAATTGATACAGTTCACCGGCTTGAGAATATCGGCTCGGAGAAGGCAATCTCGGTGCACTTTTATCGTGAGATCGACGGAATAAGGATAGAGACACCATTGGCGGCAAAACATCGGGAGCTGTCCAATGCGTTTTCAGGGAAAGCCAATGTGGCCAATTTCTACCGGGCGGTGAAACCTGGAAAGCCCGCTGATTCATGACTTCGAATTCTTTTCTTCATCAAGAACATCTGGACCAGCGCATTGAAACAATCACGCTGAGATCAAGCGCCACGTATCACACTTTGGTCCGATGATCACCAAGCCATGAGCCGCTCCGTGAGCCTGTGGCTTGCTCTTTGAGCCTGCCGCTTTCGCGCCTTGCTCTTTGCGCTTGCTCCTTGAAGCACACCGGGGCCAAGCCCCTTGGCGACGGCCAATCTGTGATTCCCTCCCTGAGCCTCGCCTGAACTGAGGCCCCCCCTCGAAAAAGATGTCGGGCTGGGCCTCTGCCCCGTTGGGTCACCGTTCA
>DASUEC010000072.1:0-16788 GCA_036275255.1 Limnobacter sp.
ATCAGGTTGCACCATCCTTGTACGCACCGGCCATTTGTGAAATTGGCATGGTTTGTGTCAATTGCAATACATGTCACTTAGGGTGAATCCACAAATCCCTTTTTGCATGTATCCAGTATCAAGGCCGTTGATCCAAGGTGCATGCCATGCGTTACTACCCTGTTGCCGTTGTACTGCTTTTTACCGCCATGCTGGCCGCCTGCAACGGCAATGGGGGTGGTGCAGGCACTGCTGGCCGCGTGGAGGGCCAAGAGGATTTACCAAGTATTCAAGCGGGCGGTGATCAGCAGGCGCCAGAGCGCAGTGCCATTGAATTGCGCGCCTTGGTTCAAAATGCAGGGCAGGATGCTGTGGTGGCCTACGCCTGGTTCCCGGCCAGCGAAAACACCGTGTATTTTGGACCTGCGGGCCGCTCGGAAGAGTCCATCCTCAAACTGACACTCCCCCAGGTGAACCAGGACACAGCCGTGGAGTTTGTGGTGCAAGCCCAGCTTGCCAGTGGTGCCGTGTTGCAAGATCAAGTGCAGGTCACCATTCAAAACACCTTCAACAACGCCTTGCCCGTTGTGGCCGTGCAAACCCAGGTGGTGCAGCAAGACTTGCGGCTGCGTGCCAGTGCTTGCACCTCCACCGACAGCGATGGCAACATCGCCAGTTACCAGTGGCGCAATGAGACCCTGAATCTCCAGTACGAGGAAACAAGCTGCAATCTGAATGTGCAGTTGCCAAATTCACCAGAGGCCCAAAACTACACGGTTCGGGCCATTGCCATCGACAATCAGCAGGGCTTGGGCTTCAAACTGTTCGAGGTGCGCACGCCTGCGCGAGCAAGCAACACCTTACCCGTCATCCAAAACGCCACGGCTTTGCCCGAGCCAGTTCGCCCGGGCGAAACACTCACCCTGCAAGCAAACGCAAGCGATGCAGATGGCGACACCCTGTTTTATCAATGGACCCAAATCGCAGGCGCGGCTGTGGCCATTCAGAATGCCGACAAAGCCCAGGCTCAGGTGGTTGTGCCTGCTGAATTGGCGGATCAAAGCCTGCAATTCCGGGTGCAGGTGAGCGACTCGCGCGCCAACAATCCTCAGGCCCCCACGCGGGAGGTCACAGCCACCGTGAGGCGCGCCGGGCAAAACACGCCAGGCTTGTTGGACTGTTTGCAAGACCCCACCCGCGCCGGTTGCCTGCTCTCTGGCTTGCTGACTGCGCCACCCTTGGCTGTTCAGCAGCCCGGCGGGGCACAGTTTTCAGCCGGGCAATGCACACCGTTTTATGGGGCAGGTTTTGGCGGACAAGGCTATGCACACTGGATTGGCGCCATGCATGAGCACACCGCATACTCCGACGGGCAGGCCAACACCGACCCCTTGCAGGTTTACGAGCAAACCCGCGCGCGTGGGCTTGATTTTGTGATGTCCTCCGACCATTCCGACAACCTCGCCATTCCGCTGGCCCTGCCCGACACCGCCAATTGCACAGACAATCCCCTGTCTTGCCTCATCTCCGACCCCGAAAACTTGCCCAACAGCCTGACCAAATGGCAGAGCACCCTGAATCAGGCCAACCGCGTCACCAATGAGTCGCCTGGCCTGTTCACTGCCATGCGTGGCTTTGAATGGACTTCGGACCGTTTTGGCCATGCCAACGTGTACCTGAGCCGCAACAACATCAATGCCAAAACAGGCCCTGGCTATGCAGTGTCCATGGACCTCTTTTGGCAGTGGTTTGTGTTGTCGCCGCAATTGGGCGGTGGTGGAGACGGCCTCATGGTGTTTAACCACCCTGGCCGCGAAGACGCATTGCACAGCGTATTGCTGCAAATTGGCGAAGGCGTGGGCCAGGCCACCCGCATGGCCAGTGCACTGAATGCATTGAACGCATTTCAGCAAGGTGATCCCGCCTATGCATTCAACGATTTCAAGTACGTCGCGCCAGCCGATTACCGGGTGGTGGGCTTGGAGGTGTTTGGGAAGGGCGATGAATACGACACCGATGGCAAATTTGGCTCATGGTATGGCCACGCGCTGGACAAGGGTTGGTATGTGGGGCCAGTCGGCTCCGAGGACCACCACGCCACCGACTGGGGCGGTGCCAGCCTGCCCAAAACCGTGGTGATTGCCCGGGCCAACAACCAGGCCGACATCCGTGAAGCCTTGTTGGCCCGCCGCTTTTACACCGTGGCCCAACAGGAGAATGCCCTGCGCATCACCTTCGAGGCCTTGCAGGGCACGCAGCGCCTGCCCATGGGTTCGCGCATTGGCACTCGGGCCAACACAGTGGAACTTGCGTTCAGCATGCGCAGCACACAGCCCATGGACCCCCTGCAGGGGGTGTCGTTCGAGTTGTTCAGTTCGCAGTCCGGCCCCAGCAGCAACGCCGAACAGCGCTACCTGCCCCTGCAAACCCAATCAGGCAAAAGTGGGCGGTTCACCGTGACCCCTGCCGATGGCAAGAACTGGTATTTTGTGCGTGCCAAGCGGGGTGAGCGGATCGTTGCCGTGAGTGCGCCCATCTGGATTTTCAAGGGGAGTGACCCCCTGCCCGAATGCGCTTTGTGAGCTGTTGTTGATCTGCATCAAGGCCGGGTCCGTCGAGGCTGGCTAAGATGCCAACATGAATCCGGACAGCATTTCTCAAACTGAAGACCTTGCCGCCAGCCAGTTTCGTCGCTCAGACGGGCTGTGGGAAGGCATTGCCCGCGTCAGCGGGATGGACTGCGGTGCGTGTGCAGTCGAAATTGAGCATGCAGCAAAACAGGTGTCTGGACTCCATGAGTTCACGGTCAATCCGGCCAGCCACCTGGCCCGCTGGGTGGCCCATGGTCCGAATGCCATCGAACAGTTGATGCATAAGCTTGCCCGGCTGGGCTACGCCATGGGATTGCATGGTGAAGAGGCCTCACAGGTGCAGGCTCTCAGGCAAAAACGTGCAGCGCGCAATCGTTTTCTGCGTTTTTTGGTGGCGGCCTTGTGCATGATGCAGATCATGATGTACAGCGCACCCGAGTATGTTTTCAGCGTGCAAGAGATTGGACTCACCGAGACGCGCCTTCTGCGCTGGGCGCAATGGGTGTTGACCTTGCCCCTTGTTGTGTACTGCGCCCTGCCCCATCTTCGCCGTGCCTGGGTGGCTGCATGGCAGCGTCGTCTGGTGATGGACCAGCCCATCATTCTTGGCCTTCTGCTGGCGTTTGTACTCAGCAGCCTGAACCTGAACAATCCTGCCAATCATGTTTGGTTCGACTCGATTGCCATGTTGCTCACTCTGTTGTTGCTGGTTCAGATGCTCATCGAGAACCAGACGTCAAAGGCATTGGCGCACCTGGCTGGCTTGCAGCCGGATTTGCCCTTGAAGGTGCAATTGCAGGATGGCCCAGGCTGGCGTGACTGCCCGGTTGCACAACTTCAGGCAGGGCAGCGCTATCGGTTGTTTTCAGGCCTGGCTGTGCCCGTGGATTCTTTGCTGGCTGATGGGCAAGCACCGCTCTGGGTGGATGAGGCCATGCGCACAGGAGAGGCAGAGCCGGTGTGTAAGGCACCAGGCGAGCTGGTGCAGGCAGGCAGTCGCATTCAAAGCCCCATGGCTGTGTTGGTGGTCAAGCCTTCACTGGGCCTTGACAGTCTGGGTTCTTTGGGGCAACTGCTCCTTCAGGCGCTGGCAGTCAAACCCCGGCAGCAGGATCGTGTGCAAGGTGTACTGCCCTGGTTTGTGTTGGCGGTGTTGTGCTGCGCCATGCTGACAACGCTCGTCTGGTGGGGCATCTTGGGTCGACCAGACCTGGCGGCCACCGCCACGCTCGCTGTGTTGATTGTCACCTGTCCTTGTGCGCTGGCCTTGGCGCTGCCATTGACGCATTTGTTCGCCGTGCGGCAACTGGCAGATCTGGGTGTGCTGGTTCGCAACCCTCAGGCCTTGGACACACTCAACCACGTGCAGTGTGTGGCCTTGGACAAAACAGGCACACTCACCACAAACCATGCGGTGCAGGTGCGTCAATCCGAGTGTTGCGGTCACTCACCGATGGTGGAACCCACGGTGTTGAATGCACTGCTTGCCTTGGCACATCGCTCGTCCCATCCGCTGGCCAGGGCTGTGTCCACCCACCTGTTGCATCGCCTCGAGTATCGGTCTTTGCCCATCGAATGGGATCACCTGGAAGAACGCCCTGGCGCAGGTTTGGTCGGTGTGCTGATGATCGATGCTTGCGCGTATGAAATTCGTTTGGGTTCTGCAGCCCATTGTGGCGTGCAGCAAACCATGCAGGCCTTGTCCGCACAGGTGTTTGCAAGTTGCACCAGCATGCCCACGGCACTAAACCCTGCGGGGTTTCAGGCGCTTCAGTTTGCGGTGGTTATGAACATCGACCAGGCCTTGCCCCGCCAAATGAATGTGTTGAAATCCTTGGGATTGAGCCTGCACGTGTTGTCTGGTGATCACTCGGCGTCGGTGGAATCGTGGGCACCCCAGTTGTTGTTCAATAGCCGATGCGGTGGCATGAGCCCTGCAGAAAAAACCGCATGGATCGCCGGTTTTCAACAGCAGGGAAAGGCGGTTGCCATGGTTGGGGATGGTCTCAATGACAGCGGAGCGTTTGCCCAGGCCGATGTGTCTTTCGCTGCGGCGGGAGCCTCCACCCTGAGTGCAGGGCAAGCAGATTTCATGTTGATGAATGCTGGCATCGCCGGTGTGGTCGCATCATTTCAGGTGGCTCGCCAAGTGGAGCGAATTGGCGCGCAAAACCTGTGGTGGGCATTGGTGTACAACGGCCTGGCAGTGCCTGTGGCCATGATGGGACTTCTAACACCCTGGATGGCATCTCTGGGCATGGGCATCAGTAGCCTGGTGGTGTTTGCCAACGCGCTGCGGTTGCGGCAGGAGGTGCGCTGATGGATATTCTTTTCTTGTTGATCCCACTGAGTTTGGTGCTGGTGGCAGCCATCGGCATTGTGTTGTTTTGGGCGGTCTTCACCGGGCAGTTTGAAGTGTCATCACAACACGGCGAAAACATTATTCTCGACGACGATCGATCGCAAGCTTGATTTAGATCAAGGCGCGTTGTGGTCTGCACGGGCACACTGAAACCTCCAAATATCTTTATTTCACCCGGAGGCTTTCGTGGCCCATCAATTTCAAAACGAGTTTTACAACTACAGGGTGGTTCGGCAGTTTTCGATTGCGGCCATTGTGTGGGGGGTGGTCGGCATGGTCGTCGGCTGCTGGATAGCCGCGCAACTGGCCTGGCCTGAACTTGGGCAAGGTGTGGAATGGCTCAGCTATGGGCGCCTGCGTCCCCTGCACACCAACGCCGTGATTTTTGCCTTCGGTGGTTGCGCCTTGTTTGCCACCTCGTACTACGTGGTGCAACGCACCTGCAATGTGCGTTTGATTTCTGACAAGCTGGCCGCCTTTCATTTTTGGGGCTGGCAATTGGTGATCGTTGCCGCAGCAGTTTCCCTGCCACTGGGATTCACGCAGGGCAAGGAGTATGCAGAACTGGAGTGGCCCATCGACGTGTTGATCACACTCACCTGGCTTGCATATGCCGGCGTGTTTTTCGGCACGCTGGCCATTCGCAAGGTGAATCACATTTATGTGGCCAACTGGTTTTATGGCGCATTCATCATTGCCGTGGCGCTGCTACATGTGGTGAACAGCGCCGCCATTCCAGCCGACTGGATGAAAAGTTATTCCGTGTATGCAGGCGTACAAGACGCCATGGTGCAATGGTGGTACGGTCACAATGCGGTGGGCTTTTTTCTGACTGCGGGCTTTTTGGGCATGATGTACTACTTCATCCCAAAGCAGGTGGGGCGTCCGGTTTACTCCTACCGCCTGTCCATCGTCCATTTTTGGGCACTCATTTTCACTTACATGTGGGCTGGCCCCCACCACCTGCACTACACCGCACTGCCGGACTGGACGCAGTCGGTGGGCATGGTGTTTTCGCTCATACTGCTCGCGCCAAGCTGGGGCGGCATGATCAACGGCATCATGACGCTCAGTGGGGCATGGCACAAACTTCGTGATGATCCCATTCTGCGTTTCCTGATTGTGTCTTTGAGCTTCTATGGCATGAGCACGTTCGAAGGCCCGATGATGTCCATCAAGACGGTGAATGCGTTGAGCCATTACACCGACTGGACGATCGGCCATGTGCACAGTGGTGCTTTGGGCTGGGTGGGGCTCATCTCCATGGGTTCTTTGTACTACCTCATTCCCCGCCTCTTTGGCAAAGCGGAAATGCACAGCAAAGCTGCCATTGAAATTCACTTTTGGGTGAGCACCATCGGCATTGTGCTTTACATCGCAGCGATGTGGATTGCCGGTGTAATGCAAGGCCTGATGTGGCGCGAACTCAACCCCGATGGCACCCTGGCATACACCTTCGTCGAAAGCGTGAAGGCCACATATCCCTACTACGTGGTGCGTTTTCTGGGTGGATTGTTGTATGTCGGCGGCATGTTGGTGATGGCCTGGAATTGCTGGATGACCGCGCGTGACGGCAAGGCGGTTGAAGCAAGAATTCCTGCGCTGCCTGTACCAGCCGCAGCTCACGCTTGAATTGACTTGGGGAATCACATGAAATTTTCACATGAAAGAATCGAGACCAACTCCTGGTTGATGTTGGTGCTGGTGTTGTTGGTGATCAGCGTGGGTGGAGCAGTGGAAATTGCACCCCTGTTTTTCCAGAAGAGCACAACACAGCCTGCGCCGGGTGTGGTGCCCTACAGCGCACTGCAATTGGCAGGCCGCGATGTGTATTTGAAGGAAGGTTGCTACAACTGCCACTCGCAAATGATTCGACCCTTCCGGGCAGAGACCCTGCGCTACGGGCCATTTTCAACCGCGGGTGAGTTTGTGTATGACCATCCGTTCCAGTGGGGCAGCAAAAGAACCGGGCCCGACCTGGCGCGTGTGGGCGGCCGGTATTCCGATGATTGGCATCGCATCCACTTGCTCAATCCACGCGATGTGGTGCCCGAGTCCAACATGCCCGCCTACCCATGGCTGGAGAAGAAAAAACTTGACGGTGCCAAGCTTGTACAGCGCATGCAAGCTTTGCGCAAGGTGGGTGTGCCATACACCGACGCTCAGATCACTGCCGCACCGACCGAGGTGAATGGCCAGTCAGAGCTGGATGCGCTGGTGGCCTACCTGCAAGGTTTGGGTGTGCGTCAAATTGCACGGGAGAATTGAGATGGACCTGATCAACGATGTGAATTTTTGGCGCGAGTCCATCACCTTGGCGGCTTTTGCCTTGTTCATCGGCATCACCGCTTGGGCCTACAGCAAAAAGCGCAACACCGAATTTTATGAAATCAGCGATTTCGTGGTGCAGGACGATGACACCCACGGACTGGTCGAGAGGTCAACATGAACGATTTTTTCTCAAGTGTGGTGCCGTGGCTTGTTGCTGTGGTCACGGTGGTCAGTGTTTTGGCGTGTGGCGTGGTGTTGTGGGCCCAGGCCAGGCAAAAGCTCAAGGTGAGTCTGGATGAGAAAACCAATTCCACCGGCCACGTGTGGGACGAGGATTTGAAGGAGCTGAACAATCCGATGCCACGCTGGTGGATGGGACTGTTTTACATCACTGTGGTGTTTGGCATGGCGTACCTTGTGTTTTACCCAGGCTTGGCCGTTTTTGAAGGCACCAGCCAGTGGACTTCCACCCAGCAATACCAAACCGAGCGGGCAAAAATTGAAGCCGCCACCGCCCCTTTGTATGCGGTGTTCTCTGCCATGCAGATGGAGGACGTGGCGCGTCACCCTGATGCCCTGGGCATGGGGCAACGCTTGTTCCTGAACAACTGTGCCCAATGCCATGGCTCGGACGCCCGGGGATCAAAGGGATTTCCAAATCTCATCGATTCGGATTGGCTGCACGGTGGGGACACAGAGAGCATCCGTGTCTCCATTCACAGCGGACGCCAGGGCATGATGCCACCGATGATGGAGGCAGTGGGTGGCATGCAGGAGGCACGCGCTGTTGCCCAGTATGTGCTGAGTCTCTCGGGTCGCAGCAACAACTCCCTCTTGGCGCAATTGGGACGGCAAACCTACAAGAATGTTTGTGCTGCCTGCCATGGTGTCGATGGCAAGGGCAATCAGGCCCTCGGCGCACCCAATCTCTCTGACCGGATTTGGCTGCATGGCGGCACAGAAAAGGCGATTGTCGAAACCATTCGCAATGGCCGAACCGGCAACATGCCTGCTCATGCGCAACTGCTGTCGGAAGAGCAGATCCGGGTATTGGCTGCCTATGTGTGGCAACTGAGCAACCCCGCTCCACAAGGAAAGTGAACGTGTCTGCCAACAAACCCGTGGCGGAGCAGTGGGTCCCCATGTTCCAAACCGAGCAGAAGGTGGTGCCCAGGTCGGTGTGGGGGAAGTTTGCACGCACACGCTGGGTGATGGTGTGGTTTACCCAGCTTCTTTATTACGGCACAGCCTGGCTGCAGTACAACGGCCGTCAGGCCTTGCTGTTTGACCTGGAAGCGCGCCGCTTCTACCTCGGTCCCCTGGTTTTTTATCCCCAGGATTTTATTTATCTCACCGGCCTTTTGGTGATTGCGGCCCTCAGCCTCTTTTTGTTCACAGCGGTGGCAGGGCGCCTGTGGTGTGGCTACGCCTGTCCTCAAACGGTGTACACCGAAATATTCATGTGGTTTGAGCGCAAAATCGAAGGCGACCGCAATGACCGTCTTCGCCGTGCCGCAGGGTCATGGACCTTGGACCGCACAGGGCGGGCCGTTGCAAAAAATGCCGTGTGGCTGTTGTTTGCTGCATGGACTGGATTGACCTTTGTTGGTTACTTCACACCGATCCGGGAGCTGACCGACGCGGCGCTGCAATTCAGCCTCGGGCCTTGGGAAATGTTCTGGATTGTGTTCTACAGCGCGGCAACCTTCGGAAACGCAGGCTTCATGCGCGAGCAGGTGTGCAAGTACATGTGCCCCTATGCACGCTTTCAAAGTGCCATGTTTGACAAGGACACTTTGCTGGTGACCTACGACCAGGCCCGTGGTGAGCCTCGCGGCAGCCGGAGTCGAAAGGCCGATCCGCAAAGCCTTGGTCTTGGGGCTTGTGTCGATTGCAATTTGTGTGTACAGGTTTGTCCCACGGGCATTGATATCCGCAAGGGCCTGCAGTATGAATGCATCGGCTGTGCCGCCTGCGTCGATGTGTGTGACCAGGTGATGGACAAAATGAATTACCCGCGCGGTCTGGTGAAGTACAGCACCCAAAATGGGCTGCTGGGCCAGTGGAGCGTCGCCCAAATGTGGCGGCGAGCCTTTCGGCCGCGTGTGCTGGTTTACACCGCGGTGGTGTGGGGTCTCATCGTTGCCATGGCGATTGCCATTGCTGTTCGGCATGATCTGCGTGTCGATGTGTTGCGCGATCGTGGTGTCAATTTCAGGCTTGCAGAAGATGGCGTGATTGAAAACGTGTATCGGCTCAACCTCATGAACGCCAGTGAGCATCCTTTGCAGGTGAGCGTTGCACTGAAACCCCTTGCCTCGGGCATGCGGGTGATGGAGACGCAGCACCTCGTGGTCAAGTCAACCGAAAGCCGCTGGGTTGTAATTCATGTGCAGGCAGATCCTGAGGCCGTGCGGCCGGGGTCTAATACCATTGTTTTTGAAATTCACAGCACACGACAGCCCGTTTCGTCCATTCAACAGGCAACGGGTCACGATGTCATTGAAGAATCGGCTGTTTTCTTGGCCCCGCGTTGAAAGGAGCTCACTTGAAAAACAACAGGCAAGGCATGATGAAAGAACCCTGGATGTGGCTGGTTTTGGGCCTGCCACTGAGTGTGGTGCTGGCGGGTTTTGTGACCTTGTGGATCGCCGCCTCCGAGCCCCAGTCTTTGGTCAGTGAGCCTCACCGCAGGGTCGGTCTCACCGTACAGCCATTGAATCCGGGCAAGCCCGCAGAGGGTCAGTGACAGCGCCCAGTGGCCAGGGTTTGAAGTTGAACCGGGTCGAGAATGGTCAGGTTTTTTTGGTCAATCCGAATGAGTGCATCTTTTTGCAATTTGCTCAAGGTGCGGCTCACAGTCTCAATTTTCATGCCCAAATAACTGCCAATCTCCTCCCGGGTCATGCGCAAAACCATTTCCCGGCTGGAAAATCCGCGTGCCTTCTGACGCTCGGCCAAGTTAACCAGAAATGCCGACAAGCGCTGCTCTGCGCGCATGCTGCCCAACAGCAACATGGCATTTTGGTCTTTCACAATCTCTCGACTCATGATCCGGTGGAAATGCATTTGCAGGGCGTGAAACTCTTGCGCCAGTTCATCCAGCCGTGAGTACGGAATGGTGCACACTTCCGAATCTTCCAGCGCAACCGCATCACACATGTGCTGGCCTGTGCCCAGGCCATCCAGCCCCAAAAGCTCGCCCGTCATTTGGAAGCCAATCACCTGGTCGCTTCCATCCTGATTGTTCACCACGGTTTTGAAGGTGCCGGTTTTTACTGCAAAAAGACAGTCAAAAGATGCACCGGTGCGAAACAGGTGATCGCCTTTGTTGACCCGACGGCGCTGGCTCACCAGGTGATCAAGCCGCTCCAGTTCTTCGGGCTTCAAACCCACGGGCATGCAAAGTTCCTTCAGGTTGCAATTGGAACAGTTTTTTTTCAGGTCGTTGAGTGTGACTGTGCAGGCTTGATTGAGCATGGGCGTGAGTACACCAGAGGGGGATCTTGCTTAGGCATTTTACGCAATGCTTGATGCAGATCAAAGCAGCCGAAGCCCCAAACGCGCACCATGTTGTCGAATAAACGTCAAAACAGGGATGTACAAATGACTGCCCGGATTGTTCACAACATGGTTTCCCCCACCGCCGCCTTGTCCGCCGCCACCCCTGCGTCGCTGGCTGCGCTTTTGGCGCTTCACGATGTGCCCGGGCCTCGCTACACCAGTTATCCAACGATTGACCAATGCACCGAATCGGTTGGTGTGCCTGAGTTTGAAGACGCATTGCGGGGTCGATGCATGGGTGGATTACGCCGCCCCTTGTCGCTGTATGTGCATGTGCCGTTTTGTGAGTCTGTGTGCTATTACTGCGCATGCAACAAGGTGGTTACGCGCAAGCACGACCGCGTGGCACACTACCTGAATTGCATTGAGCGTGAGGCCATGCTGATTGCCAAAACTGCGGCGGGCAACTTGACCCCGGTGACCCAGTTTCACATGGGCGGTGGCACGCCAACCTTTCTGAACGATCAAGAGCTGCTTGGGTTGGTACAGGGCCTGAAAATGCTGTTCCCCTTTGCGGCCCAGGCCGAAATGTCCATCGAAGTTGACCCCAGGACTGTGGACGATGTGCGTTTGTTGAGCTTGCGGGGCATGGGATTTAACCGCATCAGCTTTGGAGTACAAGATTTTGATCCCGTCGTGCAAAAGGCCGTGCATCGGGAACAAAGCGCAGAGGCTGTGCTGGGTTTGGTGAAGGCTGCCAGGCGGTTTGGGTTTGAGTCCATCAATGTCGATCTGATTTATGGTCTGCCCAGGCAGAACCCACAGCGCTTTGCCGAAACTCTCGACACGCTGATTGCTCTGTCGCCAGACCGAGTGGCCCTGTACGGCTATGCACACCTGCCGCAGCGCTTCAAACCACAGCGTCGCATTCATGAGGCCGACTTGCCTGATGCGCAAGGCCGGGTGACATTGCTGGCTCAAGCCATTGAAAAGATGCGGGTGGCAGGATATGACTACATCGGCATGGATCATTTTGCCAAACCCCAAGACCCCCTGGCCGTGGCCAAACGGCAAGGTCGGCTTCACCGCAACTTTCAAGGGTACACCACCCAACCCGATGCCGATCTGATCGGTCTGGGCGTTAGTGCAATCAGCAAGGTCGGTTCGGTGTTGGTGCAAAATGCGCGCGAGCTTGATTTGTATGAAGACGCGCTCGCCCGCAGCCACCTGGCCGTTTTTCGTGGTCATGAATGCAGTCGGGACGACCTGATCCGGTGCAGTGTCATCATGGGCTTGTTGTGCCAGGGCAGCCTGCAGTTTGAGGATTTCTCCCACGCACACTGGATTGACTTCCAGGCGTATTTTGAGGACGAGCTACAACAGTTGCAGGCCTTTTCAGACCAGGGCTTGATCATCCTGAGTCCCCATGGCATGGAGATCACCAGCCTGGGCTGGTTCTTTGTCAGACCGATTGCCATGGTGTTTGATCGCCATGTTCATCAGCGTGCGGTTGGGCGCAGCAAGGTGCTTTGAATGATCAGCGTATCACTGGTGCTCTCGGCTGCCACCCTTGGGTTTTTGGCGCTCCCCCACTGCACATCGATGTGCGCCTGCCAGTTTGCAACGCCCTGGTTGCGTCACCCGCTGCAATTCCAGCTTGGGCGTGGCATTGCCTATGCCATGGGTGGGGCTTTGGCCGGTGGAGTCTCCTCGGGTGTTCTGGGCTTGGCACGTTTGGGGGCATCGCTTTTTCAGGCGCTCCACTGGATGCTCATGGCGGTGTTGTTCTTCTCGGCCATGCTCCTGGTGTGGCGTGGGCAAAGCCTCGGCATGCTTCTGCAAGAACGAATCCACTTGCCACCCGCATTGGCGCGTAAACTGAATCAGCCCCCGCGCACAACACCCAGGCAGGCTTTCAAGGCCGGGCTCCTGTGGTTGCTGATGCCTTGCGGTGTTTTGTGGGCTGCATGGATGCTGGCCTACCTGTCGGGCAGCGCGGTGCAGGGTGCACTCGTTATGGCTGTTTTCGCAGGCGTTGGGGGCGCCGGTTTGCAGATGGTCACCACATTGCGACAAGCCCTGGGCACACAGGCTGGGGAAGCCATGTTGATGCGTGCCAGTGGGGGGCTCATCCTTGTGGGCCTGGCTTTGATGCTTGCACGCCAAGTGGGCTGGGTGGCTTCGCCGATGTGGATGCAAAGCCTCGGCTTGTGCCTGTAAACTCAGAACTCTTCAGCCCACTTTTTAAATTGCCCAAGCGAGCTTTTGAACAAATGGTCGATGTCGGCCAGGTGTTCATCCACAAACTCGCGGATCATGGAGCTGGCGCTGGCTGGTTGCACCTTCAGGTGTGCTTCGCACTGGCCGTCTGCATTGCTCACCCGCATGCCCAGCTTGTAAGCAATTCGGAGCATGGCCTCATTTTCCAGAAGGGTGTAGATGAAGAGCATTTCTACACCTTCGTTGCGGGCCCGTCGCAGGGCTCTTTGAAAAAGAAGGGTGCCCAGGCCGTGCCCGCGCATGTCCGATGCGAGCGAGATCCCCAGTTCCGCGCCCCGGGGTCCCCCATTGTCGTTGCCCGGGTTGAGCACCCCCAAGTGAACCACACCGAGCAGCGCATCATCCCGTCCAAAAATCCCAAAAACCGAATCGCGTTCAAAGTTCAGGCTGCTGACATACTTCGCAATGGCGGCGTCCCCCAGCGCATAACTGAAGCGCAGTCGGCGGTCTTCCTCACTCAGGGCCAGCAAGTGTGCAAGAATCAAGGGGCGGTGCGAGTCGTCCAGTTCAACAATGGGCACCTTGGACAATCCCAGAATGGACGCAGCCCGGCGACCCAGGACGCTGGGAACATCAAACCATTCAATGGGCTCAGAAGACATGGCAAACTCGACTGCAAAGTGTTGAAACTCAAGAAATATGCACCCATGATCCCCCAAGAGCAATCCGTCCCGCAAGACAAGGCGCCCCAAGTTGGAGGCTTGCCTCAAATCCGGCAACTGGGCGTGGTGGAATATTTGCCGACGTGGCAAGCCATGCAGAACTTTACCGATGCCCGTGGTGAGGCCGATCTTGACCAGATTTGGGTGTGTCAGCACCCGCCGGTGTACACCCTTGGCCTGGCCGGAGACCCTGCGCATTTGTTGCAGCGCAACAACATTCCCTTGGTCAATACCGATCGAGGTGGACAGATCACCTACCACGGCCCGGGCCAAATCGTGATTTATCCTTTGCTGGACTTGCGGCGATACGGGTTAAAAGTTCGTGAATACGTGCAATTGCTGGAACAGGCAATCATCGACGCACTTGTCGAGGTCGGCGTGACCGACGCACAGCGCAAAACGGATGCGCCCGGTGTATACACCGGGCGGCAGGGCACCCTGGCAAAAATTGCTGCCTTGGGCATCAAGATTCGACGCGGGTGTGCTTATCACGGGCTTTCCCTGAACGTGGACATGGATTTGCGCCCCTTTCAAGATATCAACCCATGTGGGTACGCTGGGTTAGAAACGGTGGATTTGTCCAGCATTGGTGTTAAAATTTCACTTCATGAGATGCAAGACCGCCTCATGAAAAAACTAATCCACCATCTTGAAGCTGCACAACAGGCAGTGGCAAAGTAAACACCCGACCCGCCACCCTTGGGTCAGCAGGAGCAAAAAGTGTCTGAAAGCGAGCAAAAGCCCACCGTGGCCCGCAATCTGGAGGCGGTCACCGACCCCAGCATCAAACAAAAGGCCGCTGCAAAAACCGCCAGAATTCCAATCAAGATCGTACCCATCGAGCAGCTCAAAAAGCCCGAGTGGATACGTGTCAAGGCGGGCTCTCCTTCCACACGTTTCTACGAAATCAAGCAGATTCTCCGCGAGCACAATTTGCACACGGTCTGCGAAGAGGCTTCTTGCCCAAATATCGGGGAATGTTTTGGCAAAGGCACCGCAACCTTCATGATCATGGGCGACAAGTGCACACGCCGTTGCCCGTTTTGTGATGTGGGCCATGGTCGGCCTGACCCCCTGGATGAAAACGAGCCCCTTAACCTGGCCAAGACGATTGCTGCCCTCCGTTTGAATTACGTGGTGATCACCAGCGTGGATCGAGATGATTTGCGCGACGGCGGCGCAGCCCATTTTGTGGCATGCATTGAAAAAACCCGCGAACTGTCGCCCAACACCAAAATAGAAATTCTGGTGCCCGATTTCAGAGGTCGACTGGATCGGGCCTTGGGTATTCTGAATGCCGCCCCGCCGGACGTGATGAACCACAACCTTGAAACAGCACCCCGTTTGTACAAGGAAGCGCGCCCAGGTTCCGATTACAAGCATTCATTGAAGTTGCTTGAAGAATTCAAAAAGGCCCACCCCAATGTACCCACCAAGAGTGGGCTGATGGTTGGCTTGGGTGAAACCGACGAGGAAATTCTTCAGGTCATGCAAGACATGCGCAATCACAATGTGGACATGCTGACCATCGGTCAATACCTGGCTCCCTCCGGGCATCACTTGCCTGTTCGCCGCTACGTGCACCCGGATGTTTTCAAGATGTTTGAAGAGAAGGCCTACGAGATGGGCTTCACCCATGCGGCGGTTGGTGCAATGGTTCGCTCGAGCTACCATGCTGACCAACAGGCGCATGGTTTGGTTTAGTACGTGGTGGTGACCGGTGCGGCGTACGCAGAAGCCATGCCCACATCGTAATCCACACGCTTGATCAATTTTCCTGTGGAGTTGAACACCAGCAAGGCGGTTGCTTCTGCCTTGATGCTGCTTGACAACTCAACAGGAAGGGAAAAATTGACCTTGGCTCGGAGAGTCCCGTTGCTGGGCATGGTGTCGTCAAGCCGCAGTGCAAAATCAAGGTCAGTTTTCGTCATGTTCAGGACCATGACTGCCGCCTGGTCTTTGGTGACAGATCCAAAAATCCGGACAGTTGCATTGTTGGTCGAGCCATCGACAAAATTTCCCGAGAAATTCTGACCGAACATCTGCATGTGATAGAACGAAGATCTAAACCGCTTGACCACGGCGGACGATGGACCGTCCACGAAACCAAGGTCATATCTTGTTCGGTCACCGCCACTTTCCGACATGCTCCAGCTCGCGGCAAAGTCAGCGCCGTTTGCCGCTGCGCGGGCTATCACATCGGCGTGAAACTGACCATTCAAGAACGAGTTTGCTCCCTGGTCTGCCGGCGTGTTTGCCCCATAGTTTGCAAATGTGATGTTGTATTCGCCCAAACCCCAGGTGATTGCATTGACACCGGTCCTTCCGTGTTTGGTGTTGGCGGCACTGATCAATCCGATTAGGCGAGTCATTTGATTCCCCACGCGTGCAGCGGAGCCCACGGCGGTTGCCCGTGAATACTCGGATGATCCGTTTGGATAACTGTGGAAGGTTACTCCGTCGATGTAGTAGCGACCCTTTGCATCTTTGCCGGTGATGTCGAATTCACCGCCGATCAATTGAGACATGTACGCGACGTCCATTGACGCAGTGTTGGGAGCATAAATTTTGATACTGGGATCAACATCTCTCAGCGCCATTGAAAAGTTTTTCACATACTCAGCAACAACCTGCGGGCTTGCATAGTCCGTGTGATCTGGTTCGTTCCCAATGGACCAATAGCGGACTTTCCGGCCGGATGTCACGTTGATGAATCGGATTTTCTCGATGGCCATTTGGATGGGCTCGAGTCTGGAAACCTGGATGATGGGTTCTGCGCCAACAGAGCGAATCTGGTCCACGAATCGCAACGTCTGTGTGTTCGATGTGGAGCGAACGTCTTCACCTCGACCACCGATGCGAATGAGTTTTGGATTCATCGATCTGACTTGCGTAAGCAAGTTCGAAAAGTTGCTTGGGTACCAAAGGTTGAGCCCCAGCAATCGGTCACTCATTGGCCTTCCATTTTCTTGCAGCCGAGGCAGCGTCGTGCCGGTGGAAGTGCCTGTGCCGGTGTTTACCCAGCCCCCAACACCCCACACCCCGTTTCCGGTCGAATTGCCCGTGCCGGTGGAGGTACCAGTGCTCGTGGAGGTGCCAGTGCTCGTGGAGGTGCCAGTGCCCGTGGAGGTGCCAGTGC
>DASUEC010000073.1:0-13432 GCA_036275255.1 Limnobacter sp.
CGGTGATGGCCTTTTTCAGGTCGGGGTCGGTCACCTGGTCTTTGTAGGCGCGCACAGAATCCATGAACAGGCGCTCACCGGCCGGGAAGAGCACGGACAGGGCATTGAAAAAGTGGGTGACATGGGCACCGGCTTCGTGCCAGTTGTTGATGCGGGATTCGTCGAGGTTGATTTTGACGTCGCGGCGCACGGGTATGACTTTCATGTTGACTCCTTCGGTTACGGCTGTTTTTGTGTACTTTTACATCAGCCAATGTATCAATGATTTTTGGCATTAACAACTGTAAACCTTGGGGGAAAACTCTAATTTTCAATCAATCGTTTGATTTTTGAGACATCGAGAAATTCATCAACTTCGACACAACAAACCAGGCAAACCCAAATCCCAATGGGATCACCACAAGCAATTCAAGGTCGGAGGCCACGCCCGGATTGTGGTCACGGGTCTGGTGAAGAATGAAAGTCCAAACTCGCTCCGAAAAAGAGGATTCGTAGTACCAATGCACGATGAGCCACCCCAAGGACAAAGTGAGCACCATCTTGATGACCTTCATTCGTGATTTCATGCGATGACAGAGAGAACGCCATATGAGAGGAATTTTGTGTTTGGCACCGCAACAGGCCATTGTTTTCGGATCAACACACTGAGGAACTGAAAGTCTCGCTCATTGGAAGGCCATTCAACCGAAAGGAAAACTCCATCCTTAACCCCAGAAAAATCACGAGATTTATCAGTTGAAGGAAAACTGATCAAAAAGATACTTCGGTCTGGCGTTAAAAATTAAAAGCCCGCCAACCATCATGGTCAGCGGGCTTCTATCAAGCCAAACCCAAGCGCTTTACAGCGACCGGGCAATGATCTCTTTCATGATCTCGGAAGAACCACCGTAGATGCGCTGCACGCGTGCATCCGCGTACATTTGGGCAATGGGGTACTCCAGCATGTAGCCGTATCCGCCAAAGAATTGCAGGCATTCGTCGATCACTTTGCACTCCAGCTCGCTCAGGTGCAGTTTGGCGATGGAGGCGGTGGTGGCGTCCAGTTGGCCTTTCACCAGCTTTTCCACGCAGTTGTCGATGAAGGCGCGGGCCACCACGGCTTGCGATTTCATCTCGGCCATTTTGAAGCGGGTGTTCTGGAATTCAAAGATGGTGCGGCCAAAGGCCTTGCGCTCTTTGGTGTATTCCAGGGTGATCTCGATGGCCATTTCGACAGCGGCCAGTGCGCCCACGCCCAGCATCAGGCGCTCATAGGGCAGCTCCACCATCAGTTGCATGAAGCCCAGGCCTTCGGCGCCCAGCAGGTTTTCGGCGGGCACTTTGACGTTGTCGAAAAACAGTTCGCAGGTGTCTTGCCCTTTCTGGCCGAGCTTCTCCAAAATGCGGCCCACTTTGAAGCCTTCGCTGTTGCGTGTTTCAACAATCAGCAGGGAAACGCCTTTGGCGCCGGCGTTGGGGTCGGTTTTGGTGACCACCACAATGAGGTCGGCCAGGTAGCCGTTGGAAATAAAAATCTTCGAGCCGTTGACCACATAGTGGTCGCCCTGCTTCACCGCCGAGGTGCGGATGCCCTGCAAATCTGAACCGGCGCCGGGCTCAGACATGGCAATGGCACCAATCATTTCACCTGTGGCCATTTTGGGCAGGTACTTTTGTTTTTGGGCCTCGGTGCCGTGGTTCAAAATGTAATGCGCTGCAATGGCGTGCACATGCACACCAAAAGAGCGATCGCCACTGTAGGCCAACTCTTCAAACAACACGGCCATGTGGGTGAAATCGCCACCGCTGCCGCCGTACTCGTCTGGAATGTCGGCCAACAGCAGGCCCAGCTCACCGGCCTTCAGCCAGGTGTTGCGGTCCACGTGTTGTTGCTCGGCCCATTTTTTTTGGTTGGGCTTGATCTCGCTTTCTACAAAGCGGCGCACATTGGCGCGGTAAAGCTCAAGGTCTGAATTGCTCCAACTGGGTTTGGGGTAACGCATGTTTGTCTCCTGTATAAACGCTGTTTGTTGGTTTGCCAATCAACGCTGGCCGCTTTGGTCCACCACGTGGCCACGGGCACGGGTTTGCAAAGCCAGGCGCAGGTCGTCGGGGATGGCTGTTTTTTCAAAGTTGCTGGCCGTGACCAGCACGTAGGTAATCTCGGATGTGGCCACCAGGGTGCCGCTTTTGGCTTGTGTGAATGTGACGGTGACTGTAAAGCTGGTGTTGCCAAAATGGGTGGGCGCGACTTGCGCGCAAAGCACGTCGTCAAAGCGTGCAGGGGCCTTCCATTGCGTGAGCAGGCGCACCACTTGGGTTTCGAAGCCCATGCCAAGCAGCTCGCTGTAGCCGCCCAGACCCACACGCAAAAACTCGGTCACCGCGAGGTCGACATAGTCGCCATACCGTGCGTTGAAGACCACGCCTTGTGCGTCGCATTCGCTGTAGCGAACGCGGAACTTGAACTCAAAATCAGACATGAAGAAGCGCCCTCGCCTGCACTTGCGCCACGGGGAATGTCATCTGGAAATGATTGGCCTCGAAGGCTGCAATCACATGGCTGGCCTGTATGTTCGGAAAAAGGCTGGATGGTGTGCTGAGTTGCTGGATGCTGGCCAACTTGCAGCGCCCTTTGGCGCTGGGCGTGTACACATAACGCTGCCCGTCCAGGCTTTGCACCAGGGTGCGCATGAAGCCTGGCACGAAGGCGGTGTGCACCGGGCAGGCCCAGCCTTTGCCATGGTAGCGCAGGTCGATGAGGGTTTGCCCCGCATGCTCCACGCGCACACGCTGACCACCATCGGGTTGGGTTTGCCAGTTGAAGTTGGCCAGTTGCTTGGGAATGCCCCAGTTGCGCCGGCCATTGTCGACACTGGCCTGGCTGGAAACCCAGATGTTGCTGATGGTGAGGTGACGTCGGCCGTCGATCAGCGCACTGCCCGGAATGTAGAGCAACTCCTGGTATGGCCCCACATTGGACTGCTCGTAATTGACCAGCATCAGCACGGCATAGTGCGAGCGAAGGTGGGGCACCATGGCCTTGTCGATGGCGGGGTCGGCCAGGGCGCGCTCAGTGGAGTTTTTGAGCAACACGATCAAGCCATTGCCATGCAGTTGCCATGGCGCCGGGCATGCTGGGGTGTCTGGGTTCAATTTGGTCTCCGGAGTTGGGTGAGGCAAGGGCGATGCTTGTGCGGGCTTGCCTGTTGCGCCTATACTTTATCGGAACATCTTGTCAATAACGGAATGAGTTGTCAACTTTATGACCAACACTGCGCAGGCCAGTGGCCTTTCCCGCGCTCAGCGCCAAAAGGCACAGCTTCGGGCCGAGATCATAGAGGCGGCGTTCGAGGAGTTCTCTGAACGGGGCTACCACCAAACCGCGATTGCGGACATTGCGCAACGGCTGGGCATTGGGCATGGCACCTTTTACCGGCACTTTGAGAACAAGCGGGACATTCTGGAGCATGTGCTGGATGCGGCCATTGCCGACCTGACCACCGCACTTCGCGATGATTTTTCTCCCGAGAAAGTGAACTCCCTGGCCGAGTACAAAACGCAGTTGGCCAGCATCCTTAAAAAGCTGTATGCCTTTGCGCAATCCAACCCCAGAGCCTTGCGGCTCATGCTGATGGAGGCCACGTCGATTGACGAAGAAATGACCAAGCGCATTGCAGCCATTCACCGAGATGGGCAACGGGTGGCCAGTGAGTACCTGCAACATGGCAAGCGGAAGGGTTTTTTCCGCAGCAACCTGGACACGAAGGCCACTGCCACTGCGGTGGTGGGCATGTTGATGGCGGGCTCCATGCAATACCTGTTTCAGCCCGAGGACAAGTCTTTTCAAAAAGACTTCGGCAAAGCGGTGATCGACCTGCTCACAGCGGGCCTGGCTGCCCAACCCGACCGGTGCGCGGTTAACTCTGGCGAAGCTGATTGAGCTGAGCGATGGTTTGCTCGGCCTCGGCCATGATGCGCTGGGTGAGCTCTGCCACGGTGGGCACGTCGCTCACCAAGCCCTGCACCTGGCCGATCAGCTGGATGCCGCGCTGGTGATCGCCTTCAAGGGTGGCCCGCTTGATCTGCAGCACGGCAGCACCAAAAAATGCCACTCGCAAGGCCTGCTCAAACCCGAGTTTGAGCACGTCCCGAATCATGCCGAGCATGGGCTTGTTCATTTCACGGGCGGCATGCCAGGCACGCCACATGGCGCGCACGGGATTGAATTTTTTGCGGGTGACTTTGCGCGCGTAGGGGGTGGTCATGACCCGGCACGGAATGCTGTCGAAATTGGCGCTGTAGATGGTCTCTTCCACCTGCTTGTCTACGATCAGTGATTTGGTGTTGCCGTGCACAGGGCTTTCCTGCGTGGCGGCCCAACGGGTGCCCATGGCAACCCCGTCAGCGCCGAGCGCCAGCGCAGAAACCAGGCCGGCGCCGGTGCCAAAGCCGCCTGCAGCAACAATCGGCAATTGGGTCACCTGTCGAATGGCGGGCACCAGCACCAGGGATGTGACCGAGCCCCCATGGGCTGCGGCTTCATGACCGGTCACCAAAAGCGCATCCACACCGGCTTTTTCGGCGCTCAGGGCATGCTTGGCAGTCACCACGGTTGCAATCACCTTGCCACCATAGGCATGAACGCGTTTGCACACATCAGCGCCACTGCCAAGGCTGAAATTGATCACGGGCACCTGCTCTTGCAGCGCCACTTCGAGGTTTTCTGTGGCCCCCGGCATGATGAGCGCGCAGCCAATCGCAAAAGGCTTTTGGGTGAGACTGCGCACCCGGCGTATTTCGGCGCGTGTTTCCTCGGGCGTGAGGTGCCCAATGGCCAGAATACCCAAGCCACCAGCCTCACTCGTGGCAGCCACCAGGGTGGAATTGGCAACATGGGTCATGCCCGGGCACACAATCGGGTACTGGATGCCAAAAAGAGAGGTGATGCGGGTGCTGAGTTGCATGGCCATGGCTGTGGGGAAAAATTTGGATTTTGTTACTGTAAATTAAATTCTCCATAAATTGACGTAACCATCCTCTAGTACCCAAATCATCAGCCCTCACCCACCTTTACCCCCCACTACCCCTCCTTGTAACCCCCCAAAACAGGTTGTTTTTGTATTTTTACCTACATTTTCATGATTTTCACTGACAAGGTGTAGGTGTTTTTCTGACATTTTGCCTATACTGCATACCTAATTTGGGCTAACCAAAATGAGGAGACCATGCAAAACACACACACAGAATTCTTGCTTCCCATGGAAAGCTTGCCGGGCAGCGGCAAGGTAGACCTCTCGATGGCCGCCTCGGTCATTCAAGGCGAATTGTTTGAGCAAATCGCGCAATTCATCACACAGATTGATTTGTCACTGTTTGGCATGCGCAGCGCTTTCAACCCCCAGAGCGCATGCATCGCCCCGCAGGTCGCTGGTGCATGGCCCAGCCCCGCTGCTTACGCCGACCTGGCACCAAACAACTCTCCCATCGCCAGCGCCGCTGGGCTGGATTCAATCGTTGTTCAAACCGCAGACTTTGCATCCTAAGGAAAAACCGCCATGAGCATTCAAACCGCTGAAGTAGCCACTGTATCTGCCGTCGAAGGCCGTGTATTTGTTATTCGCGACGGTGTAGAAACACCCCTGAACCAAGACATGACGCTGCGTGCAGGCGACGTGCTGCGCTCCACAGAAAACTCGCTCGCGGTGCTCAGCATACCCGGCACGCAACAGCAGATACCCGCATTTTTGGAAGTTGCCAACGGCGGCATTGCGCAACTGGAGTTTGACCCAGACCTTGGCCGAAACGGGCAGGTGGTGGTCAAGTCTGGCACGGACACGGTGGACGGCACCGTGACCCTTGTGTCAGACATGGAGGGCGACAATCAGGCGGCTGTGCTTGAAGGCCAAGAGGGCCAGGGCGATTCATTTGGACTGTTTGGCGCAGGCATTGCAGCGGGTGGGGGTGCCTTGTTTCTTCCTGCTGCCGGAGCCGTGGGCGCGGCAGCGATTTTGGCGGGTGGTGACGATGACAGCGGTGGAGGCGGTGCGATTCCACCTTCCCCCACCAACCCCACGGACAATTTGGGTGGCCTGGCAGAGACTGTTGGCAACCTGACCAACAACCTGGGAGAGATCACCAACCCCATTCCCGTGGTGGACGATGTGGTGGATGGTGTAGGCACGGTGGTGACCAATGTGCTGGCGGGCAACAACAACGGTGGCGTGGCCGGTTTGCTCCAAGGGCTTGGCGAGGGCCTGGATGCCGGCTTGGGCGGAACGCCACTGGCCGTGGTTGGAGACGCCCTGGGCAACCTGCTGGGGACTGTCGGTGGATTGATTGGCAACGCAGCCACCCAGGTGACGGGCATCGCCGAAGGCACACCACTGGCGCCACTGGCTGGGCTGGTGGGCAGCCTGCTCGGGGCGGAGAACGACAATCCCGTGGGTGGCGTGCTTGGTACGGTGAGCAATGCACTGGGCGCGGTGAGCGACCTGACTGAGCCAGTGCCGGTGCTTGGGGATGTGGTGGGTGGCGTGGGAACGCTTTTGGACTCGGTGTTCACCGGCGACAACAATGGTGGCGTCAGTGGCCTGTTGACCGGGCTTGGGGAAGGCCTGGAGTCTGCCCTGGCCGGCACACCAGTGTCGGTGTTTGGCAATGGTGCCAATACCCTGTTGGGCACTGTCGGTGGCGTGTTAAGCGGTGTGGGTGATTCAATCGCATCGGTTGGAATTGATACCCCACTGGAGCCGGTTACGGGCCTGCTGGGCGATGTGGTAGGCACCAGCGACGGCGGTGGATTGCTTGGGGGCATTCCCGTGCTGGACGACTTGTTGAGCCCCTTGACCGATGGTTTGGGCCTGTTGAGTGGTGGCCTTGGCGGCGGACTGGGTGGCGGATTGCTTGGAGGCGGAGACAACAGCCCGCTGGATGGCCTGCCACTGGTTGGCGACTTGCTGGGTGGACTCACCTCCTCAATTGGCTCAAGCGCGGCGGGAGACAGCGGAGGTTTGCTGGGCGGTGGACTGCTCGGCGGCTTGAAGGATCTCACCAACGTGCTGGGTTAAGTTCGCCGGGCCCTGGCCCCGAACAGGCGGAATTTCAGGCATCATGCTGGCATTCTGAAACCCTTGCGAGGAATTCCGCCATGTCCCAATTCGACAATGTTTCTGTGGTGAAAGCCGCCAATGTTTATTTCGATGGCAAGGTAAGCAGCCGCACCGTGCTGTTTGCCGACGGCAGCAAAAAAACCCTTGGCCTGATGCTGCCCGGTGAATACGAGTTTGGCACTGCTGAAAAAGAGATCATGGAAATCCTGGCTGGCAAGATGGATGTGAAATTGCCCGGTCAGGATTGGCAGGCCATTGGGGGTGGCCAGTCTTTTGAGGTACCCGCCAATGCCAAGTTCCAATTGAAGGTAACAAGCCCGGTCGATTACTGCTGCAGTTACATCAAGTAAAGTTTGCCAAACTCCAGTTCAGGATTTCTGGCTGTGGGTGTTGTGCCCGGAAACAGCCAGTAAGGCGCAGCCTCAGACGACGGCACCATGTTGGGAAAGCCCTCGTGCACGGGGCTGGGCCCAGCCATGGTTTTTTCTTGCACCATCGAGATGTATTGGTCCACCACATACTCCTGGGTGTTGCCATTGATGATCACTTCCGCACCCGTGCGTTTTGCATAATCGGCCAGCCCGGACAGCCGGGAGCGGCTGGGTTCGTAAGCGTCCAGGCTGACGCCGTTTTCACTGCTCACCAACAAACCCAGATCGGTGTGCGCCACAATCGAGTGGTTGCCTTCGGTGTGCCCTTTGGTGCGCACCAAGGCCACACTGCCATCGCCCAGCCAGACGCTGTCATCCAGCAACACCACACGCGAATCAGGAATGTTGGCAATGCCGCCGGGGCAATACCACTGGTTTTGCCAGGGGATGAGGGCTTTGGCACTCTCCCACTCCTCCCGCATCACCAGCAAGCGCGCGTTGGGCAGCAAGCCCGGTGTGGCGTTTGAACCCAACCAGCGGGTGAGGTTTTGGGTGTGAAGGTGGTCGTAGGTGATGTAGTCCACATCTTCCGGACGCAAACCGATGCTGGCCAGGCAATCCAGCACTGTGGATGTTTTTTTGAGGACGAGCGCCTCAAAAGCCCCAGCCAACGCACCTGCCTTGGCGTTGAGGTGTGCAAAAAACGGGGTTGCACGCTGGTTGGGCCAATCCGATGGGCTCACCAGCAGGGTTTTAATGCCTTCGGCGCTGTTGAACTGGATCACAAACAGACGGTTGCACAGGTGCACATACGGCGTGGGCAAGGCAAAGGCATTGAGGTACGCATATTTGCTTGGATAGGGCACCCGCACCAATTCAAATGTTTTGTAAAAAATGACTTTGGGGTGCTGGAGCATGGCAAGCCGGAAATCCTTGGCGGCCTCACGCACATTGTCCACGCGCGCCATGGGTCGCAAGGGTTTGCGCGTGTCGTCAAAATGATGGATGCTGGAAAAGATGCTCATGGTGCGGTCTCCGCGCAGGAAAAAAAACGCCTTGCAAAATGAATTCAGCCGTCAATATAATTTCGACAAGAATTATTGTCAAAATATCATGAGCCGCACCACACAACCCACACCAACACGCGCCTATGGCGGCATTGATGCCAAACAGCGGGAGGCAGACCGCAAGGCCCGCTTGCTGGCTGCGGCACTCGAGTTGTTTGCCAAACAGGGCTATGCCCGCACCACCATTGAAGGCCTGTGCACCGAGTCGCGCGTGACCGCCCGGCATTTTTATCAGCTGTTTGAAAGCCGGGAGGCCTTGCTCCACACCCTGTATGACCAATTGATGCAAGATCTTCGGATCGGCGTGTTGCAGGCCATGCAAAAGCCGGGCTTGGGTCTGGAGGAGCAAATTGCCCTGGGCGTGCAAGCCATGGTGCAACACTACCTGGACGACACGCGCCGCGCGCGCGTGGGTGTGCTGGAGGTGGTGGGCGTGAGCCCCCAGATGGAGGCGCGCCGGCGGGCGGCCATCCATGACATGGCCGGGCTGATGGAAGCCTATCTGGATGGGCTGAGTGCCCGCGATATTTTGCCCAAACGCAACCACCATTTGCTCAGTGTTGCGCTGGTGGGGGGAGTCAACGAACTGCTGGCGGAATGGCTCACGGTGGACAACCCGCCCCCCGTGGCCACACTCAGCCAGGAGTTGGTCCACATCCTGAAGGCGATCATACGCGGCGCTGCCATTCGCTAAAACGCCCTACCCTAGACAAGGAAACACGGCATGCAAACAGCACATGGGCTCAAAGATGCTTTGGTTTTTCATGCCGTGTTTTTTGCGGTGGCCATCCCTGTGGCATTGAGTGCCCATGGAACTGCCTTGGGTTTTGCATTGGTGGCGCTTGCGCTGCTCTACAACATTGGGCTTGCGGCGCTGGGCACACTGCGCAATCAAGCCGACGCGGCCTGGTTTGGTCTGTGGCGCTTTTTGCTGCCCCTGTCCATGGCCCTGCCCTGTGCCGACTGGATGCTGGTAGAACGCATGGGCACCCTGCACTTTCCAGACCACGGCGTGGCGCGCCTGGGTGGCGCAGTGCCCGCGTACTTCATGGGCATGTGGATCATGATCCTGTGGCCGGTCTGCTGGGTGGCGCGGCACACGGCCAAGCCGTATACCACTGTCGCCGTGCTGTCACTGATGGGGTTTATTGTGTGGGAATGGGCCGCGCGGCCCATGAACCTGTGGCACGCTGAGGGTGTGAACACGGTGGCTGGTTTTGCGCTGTACCCGTTGATACCCGAAGTGCTGCTCTGCCTGCTTGCGTACTGGGCATGGCAGGCCTTTGGCCATGCGCCAGCGTGGCAGCGCATCGTGGTGGCCATGGGCATTGCAGTTTTTTATGCGGGTGCGCTGGCATTGGCCCTGCTTTGGGTGGGTTAAAACACAAGGAGAATGAATCATGACGCAATGGGCACTCATCACCGGCGCTTCCTCGGGCATTGGCTTGCACCTGGCTGAGCTTTTTGCCAAAGACAAAATCAACCTGGTGCTGTCTGCACGCAGCACAGACAAATTGCATGCGCTGGCAAACAGCCTGAAACAACAGCATGGTGTGCAGGTGCATGTGGTGGCCAGCGATCTGAGTCAGCCCGGCGCAGCAGACGCACTGGTGCAAGCCATTGAGGCCCATGGCGTGGTGCTCAGCCATGTGGTGAACAACGCTGGTGTGGGCGTGTTTGGCCTGTTCAAAGACAATGCACTGGCCGAAGAGCTGGCCATGATGCAACTGAACATGCAAAGCCTCGTGGTGCTCTGCAAGCGCCTGTTGCCACAGCTGCTGCAAACACGCGGCCAAATCATGAATGTGGCCTCCACCGCTGCGTTTCAACCAGGCCCCTACATGGCGGTTTATTACGCCACCAAGGCGTTTGTGCTGAGTTTTTCTGAAGCGCTGGATGAGGAGTTGACCGGCACCGGTGTGAATGTGACCGCCCTGTGCCCTGGGCCCACGGCGTCGGGCTTTCAGGCACAGGCCAATATGAACAAATCGGCCCTGGTGCAGGGGCGCAAGCTGCCCACTTCCGAAGAGGTGGCCGCTGAGGCCTATGCAGCCTACAAGGCCAGAAGGCGGGTCACCATCACGGGCTGGATGAATTGGGTGATGGCTCAGAGTGTGCGCTTTACACCACGCAAGGTGATCACCAAGGTGGTAAAAACCATTTCAAAACCCGCATAGTGCTTCAGGGCATCGCTGGGCCAACCCACTGGGACAAAGGTGTGATTTTGGCCCACAGGGCATGGCCGGCGTCGTTGGAGTGAATAAAGTCTCCGCTGTTGTATTGGGGCAGGAAGGTCAAGCCGCCGGGTGCTTCTACAGCGGCGTTGTAGTCGGCCACACCGCTGCATTCGCCACTGTTCAAAATCCAGTCGTTCAGCTTGGCACGTTCGCCGTTCAGGTTGGCCTGGGTGGACTGCGCCCCCGGCAGCCAGGTGGGGCAATACACGCGAATGTTGCGGGCACGGGCCTTTGCAATCACATCCCGGTAGTTGGCAATAATCTCATCGGCAGTTTTGCTGGACAGGTCGTTGGTGACCCACACCACCACCGAAGACACGCCAACCGTGTCAAACACATCGCGTTGCAAGCGCGTGGCACTGGCGGCAAACAAAGTGTCGCCCCCAATGCCGCGGTTCACGATGGTGTTACGCTGGCCAGCAGGCAGTTCGGCCAAGATGCGTTGGGAGAGCAAATCCCCGACACGACGGTATTGATTTTGGGTGGTGTTGTAACCATGAAAACTGGAACTGCCCAAAAACACCATGGCACCGTTGGACTCGGCTGTCAGCACTTCCACATCGCGCACGGCGTAAACAGTGCACCCGTTGCACAGCAGTGGCAATCCGGGAATGGATGAAAATCGCTGACCATCGATGAGGCCATACCCAGCACCAGAATCAACCTGGGTTTGATCGCCTGCCCCATCGGGCAATTTGTAGGACTCCACCCAGGTGGCGCCAAATTCACCGGGGTTGTTGGCCCCTTTCACATGCAGGCTGATGGCCAGCTCATCCTGATTGCTGACCTCAAAATCGAGGGCATCGCTGTAAAAAGACGCGGTGTTGGCCGGGATCACTGCACCTGTTTGACCACAATTGAAAGTGAGTGGCTTGTTGGAGCCAGGTTTGAGCTTGGCCCCCACTGCGCCGTCGCGAAACCCGACCGCCGCGGCACCAATTTCCATGGGTTGGTCGCTGAGGTTGATGAAACGCACGCGAATGCTGCTGCCTGCGGCCGTGACCCTGGCAATGTTGCGCACGGTGGTGTCCACAGGTGCTGTGCCTGTTACATGGGTTACTCCCCAGGCAGACAGCCAGCGTTTGTTGCCATCGGCGCGTGAATCACCCATGCACGCATTCGTGGCCGAGGCCGGGGTGGTTCGGCCTGCTGTGCTGCCAGCCGACGGACCGGAATCGACCATGCAGGCTGCCAGTGAGCAGGCGCTGAGCAAGCCCAGGGCGACTTGAGTGATCGATTGACGGCGCATGGGGATACTAAACCTCATGAACAAACAGTTCTCGCTCAAAACGCACCTGGGGCCAGAACACGCCGTCGTCAGCCCGCTCGCCTGCGCCGATCACCATGATGGGAAATGCATCGTCGCCCAGTTTAAGCAGTTTGCGCACGCGTGCTTCGTCGTACCCTTCCATCATGCAACTGTCAAAGCCGTGGGCGCGCAAGGCCAGCACCAGGTTCTCACAGGCCAATGCAGCGCTCTTGGCGGCCCACAGTTCGACCTCACTGCGGGTGTATGGGCCACGCGGCAAGGGGGCCACCAGGCCACCCACATTGGAGGCGGCCTTCTTGAGCATGGCAAAACTGTTCAAGGGACCAGGGGCATAATTGTAAGGAATGAGCTGGTAATAGCGGCGAACCAGGGGCGGCACGCTGGGCATGGGCCACTCCTGGATCATCTTTTTTGAAAATTCGCTCACACGGTCAACACGGGCCACACACACAATCAGTTCTTGCGCAGTTTTTGCAGCCAGTTGCCCCAGGCAAGCCGACACCAGTTTGGCTTTTTTGGCAGGTGTTTTAACCACATAAAACTCCCAGGGCTGTAAACCCGAGGAGCACGGCGCCAACAAGGCCATGTCGAGGCATTCATCCAGAACGGCCTTGGGGATGGGTGTGTTGGTGAACTTGCGCACCGAGCGGCGGCTTTCCACCACCTTCCTGAAATTGGCAGCGCTGATGCCTTTGGGTGCTGGCTCGTGGTAACGCTCCTTGCCATCAATGTTGACCGTCTTGAACTTGCGTGTGGTGGCGCTTGGCATGTTGCGAGTCTCCTGCTTCGTGTTGGCGTGTTGTAACAACAATGATCAATTTGCATGTGATTCTGAAACACCTGCCAATGCAATATTAGGCAAAAGCCTCTAGCGACGCAGCCAGCCATACATCCGCTTGAACTGATACTCAAAGTCGTCCACCAGTGTGTACACCACAGGAATCACCAACAGGCTGAGGAAGGTGGAGGTCATGAGGCCGCCAATCACGGCAATCGCCATGGGGCTGCGGAAGCTTGTGTCTGCAGAGCCGGTGCCAATGGCAATGGGCAACATGCCCGCCGCCATGGCGATGGTGGTCATGATGATGGGGCGTGCACGCTTTTGACAGGCATCCAGCACAGCGTCCAGGCGGTTCATACCGCGCTCGTTGCGCGCCACAATGGCGTACTCCACCAACAAAATGGAGTTTTTGGTGGCAATGCCCATGAGCATGATGAGCCCAATCAGTGAAGGCATGGAAAAACTTTTGCCCGCCACCAACAAACCCACAAACGCACCCCCCAAGCTCAGGGGCAAGGCCGCCAAAATGGTGACGGGTTGCAAAAAGTCTTTGAACAGCAACACCAGCACCACATAAATGCACAGCACGCCAGTGAGCATGGCCAGGCCGAAGCT
>DASUEC010000074.1:0-2004 GCA_036275255.1 Limnobacter sp.
TCAGGCCTTGGACCGTTGTAACACCGCTGCAAAAAAACCATCGGATTCACCGTCCTCCGGCCAAAGTCGAAGCATGTCCTCAGCGGTATTGGCTTTGGACGGGCGTTCCCCAGGGTTGAGAACCTCCGTCCACCGACGAAGGCGAAACTCAGGGTGATCCTGAAGAAATGCTTGAACAATGTCCTCGTTCTCATCACGAAGAACACTGCATGTGATGTACACAAGCCGACCATCGGGCTTCACCAAACGGGCTGCGTGCTCGATGATGGATTTTTGCTTCACTTTTAATTCTGACAGACTTTGCAAATCCTGTCTGAATTTTAGATCTGGATTACGCCGCAGGGTTCCCATGCCACTGCAGGGCACATCCACAAGCACCCGGTCTGCTTTGCCAAAGTACTTGTTCAGTCGGGCGTCGGCCTCGTCATTGATGACCATGGTGTAAAAATTACTCAAACCTGCGCGCGCAGCACGAGGCTTGAACTTTTGCAGCCTGCGCTCGGAAGTATCCAACGCCACCACCCTCCCAGTGTTTTTCATGAGGGCGGCAATCGCAAGGGTTTTTCCACCCGCACCGGCGCAAAAATCAACCACCAAATCACTTCGGCGGGGTGCCACCAAGCGGCTTACCCACTGACTGCCTGCAACTTGCACTTCCATCAGACCGTCCTGAAACAGTTCTGTGCGACCAATGACTGGTTTGCCAACCGCCCGCAGGCCGTCAGGCAAACCCTCAATGGGATGCATCTCAATGCCCAGGGCCGCCAAGGCTGCCAGCAGTTCGGGCGTGGAGGTTTTTAGGGTATTCACCCGCACATCCAGTGGCGCAGCACTCAGCACCGCCAAAGCGAAACTTTCAGCACGGTCAGCCCCAAACTGTTCTTCCAGCTTGCGGTAGAGCCACTCCGGCAGGCATGTGCGGGCCTCCAGATTCAAGTTGTCTGCCTGCACATTGATGACACGGCTCAACCAATCATTGTCCTCGCGCTTGCCAGCCGACCAAACGGACTCAGGCGCACCACTCCAGAGCAATGCGAGCTTGGCTTGCCTCAGCACAGAAGGGCCCTCGCCCGCTTGTGCAAGGTGATTGATACGGTAACGATAACGCAACCAACAATACGCTGCCTCTGCAACCAGGGGCCGATCCCGCCCCCCCAACTCTGAATGGTCTTTGAAGAACCGTGAAATGGTGGCGTCCGCCGGCCCATCGAACTGATTCAACAAGTCGATCAACTGGGCCACCTGGCTCACCAGCCCATACCGGGAAATGGTGGCGTCTTTGGCCTTGCGTGGGCCACCCTTGCCTGCAGGTTTGCGGAAGGGGGTGTTCTTTTTGCCTGTATTTGCCATGGCAACGGTGTTCTCTGTAATCGTTTAAGGAAGGGCGTGCACCAAAGGGGGGTCAAGCGCACCTTGCAAGCTGCCATCGACCACGCGAATGTGACCGCTGGCCAATGCTGCCACTGCGCGGGGATAAATCACATGCTCCAAAGCCAGCACCCGCTGCGCCAGGGCTTCTGCGGTGTCGCCCGGCAACACGGGCACCACGGCCTGGTCCACAATCGGGCCATGGTCGAGTTGGGCCGTTACCAAATGCACGGTTACGCCATGCACACGCACACCCGCATCCAAAGCCTGCTGATGGGTGTTCAGCCCGGGAAATGCGGGAAGCAAGGAAGGATGCACATTCACCAAACGCCCCTGAAAATGATCAACAAAACCCTCGGTGAGTATGCGCATGAACCCTGCCAGCACCACCCAATCCGGCTCGAACTGGTCAATGAGCTCGGCCATGGCCGAATCAAAAGACTCGCGAACACTGAATTCGGTGTGATCGAGCACCCGCGTGGCAATGCCGGCCTGCGCCGCCAGTGCCAGCCCCCCCGCCTGCGGGCGATTGGAAATCACGGCCGAGATTTGATAGGCCGCTGTGGTATTGGCATGGTCAATGAGGGCTTGCAGGTTGGAGCCTCGTCCGGAAATCAGGACGACAATGGTGGGCGC
>DASUEC010000075.1:0-4746 GCA_036275255.1 Limnobacter sp.
GGCGGCCTTGTCGGCATTCAATTGATCGGTTTGCTGGTTGAAGGTGGCCACATCCGCATTGAACCGGGCCACTTCCTGGCTGCCTGGTCTTTTGGCGTCCATGTGTTGACGGCTCTTGACGAGTGCCTCGCGGCGGTTTCTCAGGAGGCTGTCAACACCACGCAGCTCGGTGGCGCGGGTTTCCAGGGCATTGAAGCGTTGCAGGCCTTCTTTTTCGAGCACGAGGCAGGCGTTCAATTCCGATTCCTGGGCGAAGTTGCTGTTGGCCGTTTGCGCGTGCAATGCAGCCGGCAGCAAGGCAGAAGCGGTGAACAGGGCGCAAAGCCTCAAAATTTGCTTGGTCATGGCAATTGTTTCAGAGCAGAGTGTGGTGTACATGCTAACAGACTGCCCAAGTTGTACGATTGCCGCATGCGCTGGCGCTTGCAACATGGACAGTTGAACTCGACACATGAAATAATACCTAAACCGACCCCCCAGCAACGCCCCAAAGCACCAAGACCATGAGCCAGCCAAATCGATTATTTCTTGAAGATCAATTGTGCTTTGCCCTGTACGCGGCAACCAACGCAATTGTGCGCATTTATCGCCCGATGCTTGCGGAGCTTGGGCTGACTTACCCCCAGTATTTGGTGATGATTGTTTTGTGGCAGGGGGGCACCAGCACAGTCAACGAGATCGCAGATCGCCTTTGTTTGCCACCCAGTGCCATATCCCCACTGATTGATCGCTTGGAGCAGGCTGGTTTTGCCACACGCAGAAGGGATCCCTCAGACCGACGCACTGTGCTGGTGGACTTGACCCCAGCCGGTGCCCAACTTGAGACAGGGGCCGCTCAGGCCCAGGCCAAGGTGGTGTGTCGAACTCAAATGCAACCTGAAGAGTTTGCAGATTTGCGTGCCAATCTCCATCAGCTGCTGAACCAGTTGAATGAAGATGAGCAAGCCATCACATCCGCTTCAGCGGATGTGACAAGCGGCGTAGCAATTTGAGGTTTTTTTTTATTGTCGAATCAGGTGATCAAACGCAGCCAGCGCCGCGTTGGCACCCTCGCCCATGGCAATGATGATCTGTTTGTAGGGCGCCGTGGTGCAGTCACCTGCTGCAAACACCCCAGCCATGCTCGTTTCGGCTTTGTTGTTCACAACAATTTCGCCAAACCGTGTCAACTCCAGGCTGCCCTTTAGCCAATCGGTGTTGGGCAGCAGGCCGATTTGAACAAAAATGCCTTCGAGGTCCACGCGGTGGGAGGATTCGGTGGCGCGGTCTTTGTAAGTCAACCCGGTCACTTTGCTGCCGTCGCCGTTTACTTCGGTGGTCAGGGCATTCAGGATCACCTTCACATTGGGCAGGCTGTGCAGCTTTTTCTGCAGCACAGCGTCGGCCTTCAACTTGGTGTCGAATTCGAACAGGGTGACTTCCTTCACAATGCCGGCCAGGTCAATGGCGGCTTCCACACCGCTGTTGCCACCGCCAATCACGGCCACGCGCTTGCCCTTGTAAAGTGGGCCGTCGCAGTGAGGGCAGTAGGCCACACCTTTGTTGCGGTACTCGGCCTCGCCTGGCACGTTCATCTCGCGCCAGCGCGCGCCGGTGCTTAGAATCACGCTTTTGCTGGTCAGCTTGGCGCCGTTTTCCAGGGCCACTTCCACACGCCCGCCTTCCAGGCTTTTCAAGCCACTGGCGCGTTGAAGGTTCATGACATCGACCTCGTATTGCTTCACGTGCTGTTCCATTTGGGCCACCAGTTTGGGGCCTTCGGTTTCTTGCACGGAAATGAAGTTTTCAATGCCCAAGGTGTCCAGCACCTGGCCACCAAAACGCTCGGTGACTATGCCGGTTTTCACGCCTTTGCGTGCGGCGTAAATGGCTGCGGCTGCGCCTGCGGGGCCGCCGCCCACGATCAACACGTCGAATTCGCCCTTTGCATTGATTTTCGCTGCGTCTTTTTCAGCAGCGCTGCTGTCGAGCTTGGCAACAATTTCTTCCAGGGTCATGCGGCCAGAGCCAAACTGGGACGTGCTGTTGCCTGGCGTACCCTGAAACACCGTGGGCACCGCCATCACCTTGCGCTCTTCCACGAGAGGCTGGAACATGCCGCCATCAATCATGGTGTGGCTGAACGCTGGATTGAGCGCCGCAATGGTGTTGAAAGCCTGCACCACGTCAGGGCAGTTGTGGCAGCTCAGCGAAATGACAGTCTCGAAATGAGCACCACCAGCCGGAGCTTTCAGGCTTTTGATTTGTTCAATCACCTCAGCATCCACCTTGGGTGGATGGCCGCCAACATGCAGCAAGCCCAGCAAAAGGGAGGTGAATTCATGCCCCATGGGCAAGCCAGCAAACCGAACCCGACCCTCTTCACCCTGCCTGGCAACCGCAAACGATGGACGCAGGTTGTAATTGCCATCCAGTCGAACGCTCACTTTGTCGGAGCATTCGGCGATTTCCTGCACCAGTTCTTCCATGTCGCGGGCCTTGGGGCTGTTGTCCAGCGAGGCCACCAGCTCAATGGGATGGCGCAGCATTTGCAGGTAGGTTTTGAGTTGTTGCTTGATATTGGCTTCCAGCATGGGGTACTCCAGATTGTTCTTCTTGAAAAACCGCCCCCTCGTGAGGGGCGGCTTGTACTGCGGATTTGCGTGGTTTGATTAGATTTTGCCAACCAGGTCCAGCGATGGGGTGAGGGCTGCGTCGCCTTCTTTCCACTTGGCAGGGCAAGCCTGGCCTGGGTTTTTGGCGACGTACTGGGCAGCCTGGATCTTGCGCTTCAACTCAGATGCGTCACGGCCAATGCCCAGGTCGTGCACTTCCATCACTTTGATGATGCCGTTGGGGTCGAGCACGAACGTGCCGCGCAAGGCCAGGCCTTCTTCTTCAATCATCACGCCAAAGTTGCGTGTGATCTGGCCTGTGGGGTCGCCGATCATCGGGAATTTGATCTTGGCGATGGTTTCTGTGGCATCGGCCCAGGCTTTGTGCACGAAGTGTGTGTCGGTGGACACAGAGAACACTTCCACGCCCATGGCTTGCAGTTCTTCGTACTGGTCAGCCAGGTCGCCCAGTTCTGTGGGGCACACGAATGTGAAATCGGCGGGGTAGAAGAAAAACACCGACCATTTGCCTTTCACATCGGCTTCGGTCAGTTGCATTTCCTTGCCGCGGCAGTATGCAGTGGCTTTGAAAGGTTTGATTTCAGTGTTGATCAAGGACATGTCGAAATTCCTCCAGATTGGGTTAATGAACAGTCGGTAAATTAAGCAAGTTGAATTCTAGCGAAAAAATTGTGCGATTGCAAAAATTTATTATTTAATTTTAAGAATAATTTTTTTCTATCGATGAAAAAAATTTTTTTATCAAGTCAAGTTCAGTCTTGCCTATGGCCCAAGGCAGCCTGAATGCGGACATTCCGCCAATGCAGCGACATATCATAGAGCGTGTCCACCACCAGCTGTTTGGGCAAGCCGGGTTGGGTTACCCACCATTTGGCCATTTGCTCGCCTGCGCCGGATAGAGCGTGGGCCAGGGCCAGAACCTCTGCATCGCTGAACTTCGGCTTCAAATCACCCAACAAAGCCGCAATGCGGCTCACGGTGTCAAATCGCATGCGCGTGGCCTCTTGGGCGGCGTCGCCCGCGACGGCCACACCACTGTCGTACAAAAAGCGCCAGGCATCGCGCTCTTTTTCCACAAAGCCAAAGTAACCTTCAATCCCGCCGCGCAGTCGTTCCTCCAGGGTGGTGCCCACCAGGGCGGATTCCACGATGTAACGGTTAAGCAACTCACGGGCCTGTTTCAGGCAAGCCACGTAAATGCCGTCCTTGTGGCCAAACAGCTTGTAAATCACCGGCCTTGTTACCCCGGCGGCTTGCGCAATGTCTTCCATGGCGGTGCCCTGGTAGCCACATTCAATGAACATGCCTTGGGCAACCAACACCAGCTGGCGCTCGCGGTCCTCAGGTTTCATGCGGGTTTGCGTCTTTCTCACCATGCCTCGTAGTGGGTTATTCCAATGCAATTCTTACACTAGACGTATTACGCCAATGTGCTCTAACCTGAAGTTACAGTAATGTAACTTAGGGGCAAAACACAAGACCCCAGCAACGGAGAGAGGCATTCATGAAAGGCGCACACGCAGGCTTGGTGCTGGCCGGGGCATTGTTGTTGGCTGGTTGCCTGGGCAACACCAACATTGTGCAAACGACCAGGCCCACATCCACCAATCCGAATGAGGTGGACCCTGGGGGCAACTCCGGCAATCCCGGCAATCCCGGGAACCCAAACAATCCGGGCAATCCTGAGCCGCCGCTTTTCCCGACCGATCCGATTGTGCGCAGCGAGCCTCCAGGCACTGGCGCTGCACCGGCCGGGGCAGAGCGTTGTGATCCGATTGATCCATCCTATTGCTTGTTTCCCTTCCCCAACAATTACTTCACCACCGCAGACGGGCAAACCGACACCCGGATGCGTGTGAATCTGAACCTTCTCGCCATGCCCAAGAACATTCTGGGCAAGCCGATTGACCCCACCGACTGGAACCGCAACGACGGATTTTCGCCAGGGCAGCCCATCCTGACCCGTGTGCCGGGCCTGGACCTTCAAAAGACAGGTGCGGTGCCCATCACCAACATCGAGGCCAGTTTGCAGCGGGAGCAACCCATTGTATTGATTGATGCCCTGACGCTGAAAAAGCAACTCATTTGGGCAGAAATGGATGCCAACCTCACCGCTGGCGCACTGGCTTTG